>JAOTTZ010000002.1 GCA_029864165.1 Burkholderiaceae bacterium | reverse complement strand
ACGAACGCAAGATCGAGATCTGCGAACGTGCCTACCGCATGTTGGTCGATGAGGTCGGCTTTGCGCCCGAAGACGTTATTTTCGACCCCAACATCTTCGCCATCGCAACGGGAATCGAAGAGCACAACAACTACGCCGTCGATTTCATCAACGCGACACGCTGGATCAAAGAAAACCTGCCCGGTGCCAAGGTCAGCGGCGGCGTCAGCAACGTGAGTTTTTCGTTCCGCGGCAACGACCCGGTGCGCGAGGCAATCCACACCGTGTTTCTCTACCACGCGATTGCCGCCGGCATGGACATGGGCATCGTCAACGCCGGCATGGTGGGCGTGTACGACGATCTCGAGCCCGAACTGCGCGAACGCGTCGAAGACGTGGTGCTGAACCGCCGGCCCGATGCCGGCGAGCGCTTGATCGAAGTGGCCGAGAGTGCCAAGGGGCAGGCCAAGGACGATTCGGCCAAGTTTGCGTGGCGCGCCAAGCCGGTGGACGAGCGCCTGAGCCATGCGCTGGTGCACGGCATCAACGACTTCATCGTCGAAGACACCGAAGAGGTGTACCAGCGCATCAACGCGCAGGGCGGCCGGCCGCTGCAAGTGATCGAAGGCCCGCTGATGGACGGCATGAACATCGTCGGCGACCTGTTCGGCCAAGGCAAGATGTTCTTGCCGCAGGTCGTGAAAAGCGCGCGCGTGATGAAACAGGCCGTCGCGCACCTGCTGCCCTACATCGAAGCGGAGAAAAAAGCGCTGGTGGACGCCGGTGGCCAGGCCAAGCCCCGGGGCAAGATCGTCATCGCCACCGTGAAAGGCGACGTGCACGACATCGGCAAAAATATCGTGACTGTGGTGCTGCAATGCAACAACTTCGAAGTGGTGAATATGGGCGTGATGGTGCCCTGCAAAGACATTCTCGCCAAGGCGAAGGAAGTGGACGCCGACATCGTCGGCTTGAGCGGGCTGATCACGCCGAGCTTGGAGGAGATGCAATACGTGGCCGGCGAGATGCAGCGCGACGACTACTTTGGCGGCAAGAAGATTCCGCTGCTGATCGGCGGCGCCACCACCAGCCGCGTGCACACGGCTGTGAAGATCTCGCCGCACTACGACGGCCCGGTGGTGTATGTGCCCGACGCCAGCCGCGCCGTCAACGTGTGCGGCGATTTGCTCAGCGAAGAGCGCGCTGCGCCGTACCTCGCGCAACTGGCCAGCGACTACGACCGTGTGCGCGTGCAGCACGCCAACAAAAAGGCCACGCCCATGGTGACCCTGTCGCAGGCACGCGCCAACAAGACGCCCATCGACTGGACCGGGTACACACCGACCAAACCCAAGTTCATCGGTCGCCGGGTGTTCAAGAACTACGACTTGGCCGAGCTCGCCGCCTGCATCGACTGGGGCCCATTCTTTCAGACCTGGGATTTGGCGGGAGCCTACCCCGCGATCTTGAGCGACGAGGTTGTCGGCGAATCCGCGCGCCGTGTGCTCGAAGACGGCAAACTCATGCTCAAGCGTGTGATCGAGGGCCGCTGGCTCACCGCCAATGGGGTGATCGCATTTTTCCCAGCCAATACCGTGGATGACGACGTGATCGAAATCTACGCCGACGAGTCGCGCGGCACTGCATTGATGCATTGGGCGCCGCTGCGCACACAAAGCGAGCGGCCGGTGGTGGACGGCGTTCGGCGCCCCAACCGTTGCCTGGCCGACTTCATTGCGCCCAAAGCGTCGGGCGTGGCCGACTACATCGGCCTCTTTGCCGTGACGGCGGGGCTGGGCATCGAGAAAAAAGAAAAGCAGTTTCTTGACGCGCAAGACGACTACAGCGCCATCATGCTCAAGGCCATGGCTGACCGGCTGGCCGAGGCATTCGCCGAACGTCTGCACCAGCGCACGCGCACCGAGTTTTGGGGTTACGCCCAGGGCGAAAGCCTCGGCGTCGAAGAGTTGGTGGCCGAAAAGTACGTCGGCATTCGCCCCGCGCCGGGCTATCCGGCATGCCCCGATCACCTGGTCAAGGCGGATATGTTCCGCGTGATGGCCGCGACCGATATCGACATGACCCTGACCGAAAGCATGGCCATGTTTCCCGCGGCCAGTGTCAGCGGGTTTTATATGGCGCACCCGGAGGCGGCGTACTTCAACGTCGGCAAGATCGGCGACGACCAGTTGCGTGATTGGGCGCGGCGCGAACAGCGCGACGTGGACCAGGTGCGGCGCGCGTTGGCGGCGTTGTTGTAGGTCGGGCCCCCGCTCGGGGTTTTGCTGAACGCGATACTTGCAACCTGCGGACTCTTGACGTCAAAGGTGAAGGTTTCCGTCGCACGACTTACCGTTTGTGCGACATGCCGCGGACCGCTACCGACCCTATCAGCGACATTCGCAGGAACGAATTCGTTGCCGTAAAGCTGTCGTTCAGCGGCGAGAAGGATGCGGGTAGGAGTCCAGGAGTCCAACGCCAATACTGCTCGACTTCGTGCTGCCCGAAACCGAATCCACCCCTATCGCGCTGACGCTGAACGAACTGTTGACCAACGCCATCAAGCACAGCCCGCAAGGCGAGGTAGTGTGCCAGGTCGACATCGCCGGCCATGGCGATACCGATGCCGACGCCGACACCCGCGCCGAATAGGACGCGCGCAGCGAAGGATCGGCCGACACGGTGCCCGCGCGTATCGCCAACTCCGGGGCCTTGCCCGCGGACTTCGACCGGGCCGCATTTCGTAGCGGCGTGTCGGGGCTGGGCCTGGTGCGCGCACTGCTGCCGCGGCGATCAAGTGCATGAGCAGGCGCGCCTGAGCCCGCCCAGCGTGCAGCGCAGCGTGCGAAGTCAGTAGCGCTTCGGCGCGCATCGTGCCTTCTGCTGCCGTAGCGGAATAGGGAGCACTACGAACAAGTCGCCAAGCACCGGCGCGCAAAAGGCCAAATACCGCAGCAATAGCGCCCGTTTCGCTGCTGGCCGAAAATGGCAGGACTTTGCAGTCCCCTCCGCCACTCCTTGTCCCCGACACGCTGCCCGCGGCCCAGCGCCTGCGTTGCGGCTTGGCGCTGTGGCTCGCACTGTGCATAGTGTTGTTTCCATCTGCAGCAATGGCCCAGTCTGCGCAGGATCCGGCGCGCCCAGCGGCGGCGCCGGTGCCTGTCATTGTCGCCCTGGCGCGCGCCGTCACCGATGCCGCACGGCTCGAGGTGCTGGGCTCCGGGTTGGCGCAACGCGCCGCGGTGTTGCGCCCGGCGGTTGCCGGCGAGGTCACGGCAGTGCGCTTCAAGTCAGGCGATCGTGTCGGCAGCGGTCAGACGCTGGTGCAACTCGACGACCGTGCCGAGAAGCTTGCGGTGTCACTGGCCAGGAATCGCATCGAGGTGACGCAACAACTGCTGACACGCTACGAGAATACCGGCACCTCCGGCGCGGTGCCGGGTAGCGTCATCGACGAGGCGCGCAGCGTGCGGCGCATTGCCGGCATCGAACTCGAGCGCGCGCAGGTGGCGCTGGCCGACCGCGCCGTGCGCGCGCCGTTTGCCGGCATCATCGGGCTCGCTGAGGTCATGCCGGGCGACCGCGTCACGCCAGACACTGCGCTGACCACGCTGGACGATCGGCGCCAGCTGCGCGTGGCCTTCGAGCTGCCCGAACGCTACCTCGCGGCGCTGGCGGTCGGGCGCAAGCTGAGCGTATCCACCAGTGCCTGGCCCGAGCAAGGCTTCGACGGCCGCGTGGCCGAGATCGACAGCCGCGTCGATCCGGCGACGCGGCAAATCCGGCTGCAGGCTGCCGTGCCGAATGTCGGCGATCGGCTGCGGCCGGGCATGTCGTTCAGCGTACGGCTGAGCCTGCCCGGCGAGCAGCTGATCGTGATCCCGGAGCTGGCGCTGCAGTGGGGGCGCGAAGGCTCCTTCGTCTGGACGGTGCGCGATGGTCGCGCGGTCAAGGTGATGGTGCGCTCGGTGCGCCGCGAAGGCGGCCAGGTGCTGATCGATCCGCGTGCCGACAGCAGCATCGATGGCGGCGAGCCCGTGGTCGTCGAAGGCGTGCAGCGGCTGCGCGAAGGCCAGCGCGTGGAGATCGTCGGCAAGCGCCAGGTCGTGGTGCCCGCCCAACCCGCCGCTTCCAGCCCTGTGGGCGCCGGATAGGCCATGGCAGACGAGACCACACCCGAGCGCGCGCAGGACAGCACCAACGACCTGCCGAGCCTGAGCATCCGCAGGCCGTGGCTGGTGGTGGTGCTCAACCTGCTGGTCGTCATCGCCGGCCTCGCCGCGCTGCTCGGCGTCGAGGTGCGCGAGCTGCCCAACATCGACCGCCCGATCGTCGCCGTGCGCGCCAACTATCCGGGCGCCGCGCCCGAGACGCTCGACGCCGAGGTCACGCGGCTGATCGAAGGCGCTGCGGCGCGCGTGCCCGGCGTCTATGCGGTGCGCTCGGCCAGCGAAGAGGGCAATCTGCGGGTGATCGTCGAGTTCCGTCCCGACGTCGATCTGGTGGATGCCGCCAACGACGTGCGCGAGGCGGTGGCGCGGGTGGAACGCGAGCTACCCGAGGGCATCGAGAACCTCAGCATCATCAAGGCCGATGCCGATGCCGAGCCGGTGATCCGGCTCGCTGTGTCGAGCCAGAGCCTGGCGATCGATGAACTGACGCGCGCCATCGTCGATCGCATCGAACCCGAGCTGGTATCGGTGCCCGGCGTAGCCGACGTCACCATCTTCGGCGGACGCGAGCGTGTGCTGCGCGTGCGCCTCGATCCGGCCCGGCTGGCGGCGCTCGGCCTGGCGGTGGACGATGTAGTGGCCGCGCTGCGCACCGCGCGCGCCGATGTGCCCGCCGGCAGCCTGAAGTCGACCCAGCGGGAAGTGCTGGTGCGTGCCAACGCTTCGCTGTCGACGCCTGAGCAGATCCGCCAGCTGCAGCTCAAGCCCGGCGTCAAGCTGGCGCAGGTGGCCGAGGTGTACTTTTCACCCGCCGATGCGACGGCGTACGTGCGCCTGGACGGCCGCACCGTCGTCAGCCTGGGCATCGTGCGTCAGGCGCAATCCAACAGCGTGGCCATCTCCGACGGCGTGCGGCGCATCGTGCAGCAGATCAACGCGCGCGGCGACGACCTTCAGATCCAGATCGTCTCCGACGATGCGACCTTCATCCGCGGCTCGATCCGCGAGGTGCTCACCAGCCTGGCGTTGTCGGTGGTCATCGTGGTGGCGGTGGTGGGGTTGTTCCTCGGCCGCTGGCGGCCGACGCTGGTGCCAGCGGTGGCCATTCCGGTGGCGTTGATCGGGACGCTCGGCGCGATCTGGCTGCTGGGTTTTTCGATCAATCTGCTCACGCTGCTGGCGCTGGTGCTGGCCAGCGGGCTGGTGGTGGACGATTCGATCGTCGTACTGGAAAACATCCAGCGCCGACGCGGCCAGGGCCTCGGCCCGCGCGCCGCCGCCGTGCTGGGCACACGCGAGGTGTTCTTCGCGATCGTCGCCACCACTGCCGCGCTGGTGTCGGTGTTCGTGCCGATTTCGTTCCTGCCCTCGACCGCCGGGCGGTTGTTCACCGAGTTCGGCTTCGTCATGGCCATCGCAGTGATGCTGTCGTCCTTCGTAGCGCTGTCGCTGGGCCCGATGATCGCCGCGCGCCTGCCCGCCGAGCCGCCGGCCGAGCAAGCTGGCCGCATGCAGCGGCTGTTGCGCGGCATCGGCGCGCCGGCGATGAAAGGCTACGAACGCGCGCTCACCGCGGTGCTGCGCCGGCCGTGGCCGTTGGCCATCGTCTGCCTGGCGCTGGCGGCCGCGGCCGCGCTGCTGACCACGCGGCTGCCGCAAGAACTGGCGCCGGACGAAGACCGTGGTGTGCTGTCGGTGCTGCTGACCGGCCCCGACGGCACCGGGCTGCCCTACATCGACCGCCAGCTCGAGATCGCGCTCGGCGCGGTAGCGCCGCTGCAAACCGAGGGCCTGGTGACCAAGGTCTATACGGTCACCGGCCGCTACGACCCGAACCGCGCCGAGATCGTCGCGCCGCTGGCCGACTGGGCCGACCGCAAAGTCACGCAACGGCAGATCGGCGAGCGTGTCAGGCGCGCGCTGGAGGGAGTGCCCGGCATCCGCGTGCGCATCCGTGGCGGTAGCAGCATCAGCGGTGGCGGGGCCTCCGACGGCAGCCTGCGCATGGCGATCACCGGCGACGAGCATGCTCGCATCGCCACCGCGGCCTTTGCCTTCGCGGCGGCGATCGAGCGCGAGTTGCCCGGGCTTGACGATGTCAACGTGTCGTGGAACGCCTCGCAGCCGCAGCTGGGTCTGGAGGTCGATCGCGAACGTGCCGGCGAACTCGGCGTCTCGGTCGAGGCGCTATCGGCCCTGCTGCGCGCCGCGGTCGATGGCTACGAGGTCAGCGAGATCTCGGCCGGCGACCGCAGCGTGCCGGTGTTCGTCGAATCCAGCGCGCGCGGCGCCACCGATCCGACCGACCTGTTGATGCTGCAGGTGCGCGCCAGCGGCAACCGGCTGGTGCCGCTGGCCCAGTTCGTGCGCTTCAGCGAAACCGCCGTGCCAGCCGAACTGGAACGCTTCGGTCAACGGCGCGCGGTCGAAATCGATTTGCAACCGGCCGACGGCAAGCCGCTGCAGCAGGCCATCGACGAGTTGCGCCAGCTGGCCGAGCGCGAACTGCCGCCGGGCATGAGCCTGCTCTTTCGCGGCGATGCGGCCACGCTGGAGGAGAACTCGCGCGACATCGCCATCACCTTCGCGATTGCCCTGCTGGTGATCTTCCTGGTGCTGGTGGCGCAGTTCGAGAGTCTGGCCAGCGCGGCGGTGGTGATGCTAACGGTGCCCTTCGGCCTGGCCGCAGCGGTGTTTGCGATGACCATCGGCGGGGTGTCGCTGAACCTGTACAGCCAGATCGGCCTGTTGCTGTTGGTGGGCGTGATGGCCAAGAACAGCATCCTGATGGTCGAGTTTGCCGACCAGCTGCGTGATGCCGGCCGCAGCGTGCGCGAAGCAGCACTCGAGGCCGCGGTGACGCGGCTGAGGCCGATCATGATGACCATGAGCTCGACCGTGTTGGGTGCGTTGCCGCTGCTGCTTGGCAGTGGCGCGGGCACCGAGGCGCGTGCCGCGATCGGCGCGGTGATCTTCGGCGGGCTGTCGTTGGCGGCGCTGTTCACGCTGTTCCTTACGCCGGTCATCTACCTGGGGCTGGCGCGTTTTGTCTCGCGCCGCGCACAGCAAGGCGAGCAATTGGCGTGCGAGATGGCGCATGCGCGCCTGCACAGCGACACTGCGCGATCCGCCGCGGCGGGGCGGCCCCGGTGATTGCGCTTCGCGCCGCGGCGGCATGGCTCACGCTCACGCTGGGCGCGGTGCTGCTGGGCGGGTGCGGCAGCCTCGCCCCCGAGGGGCCGTTGCCGCCGTTGCCCGTCGCCGATCTGCAGCCCGCGGTGGGGTTTGCTGCAGCCGGCCCGGGTGCGCCACAGCCGACGGAGGCCGACTTGCGCTGGTGGACCCGCTTCGACGATCCACAGCTCACCGCTTCGGTCGAACTTGCGCTCGACGGCGATCCGGCCATCGCCATCTCGCGCGAACGCATCGTCCAGGCGCAGGCCTTCTTGCGTACGGCACGCGCGCAGCGTGGCCCGCAGTTGTCCGCCGGCGCCGCGGTGGCCGTCGAGCGCGGCTCCGGCAGCCCCGATCGCAGCGTCGCACCGCTGCTCGAGCTGAGCCTGGATTGGGATCTGGATCTGTGGGGCGGCAAGCGCCAGGCCGAGCGTTCGGCCGCTGCGCTCTTGCTGCGCAGCGAAGACCTGCTGCAGGCGAGCCGGCTTGCCAGTGCCGGCCTGGCGGCGCGCGCGACCATCGAATGGCGCGAAGCGCAACGCGATGCGCAGTTGCTGGGCGCAGCGCTGGCGGTGCAATCGCAGCTGCTGGAAATGGCGCAGGTGCGCGTGGACGTCGGGCTCGCCCCGCGGCTGGATGCCGAGCGCGCGCTGGCCGACCAGGCCGCCACGCAGGCCGATGCGGCCAGTGCGGCGGTGCGCATCCGCCAGGCGCGTGCCGCCTTGCTGGTGCTGGCTGGTGAACCGGTCAGCACCTTGCCGCCTTTGACGATCGCGGCTGCGGACCCCCAGGCAGCTGCCGTTCGACTACCGAGCCTGCAAGGCGCGCTGCCGGTCGCCCGCCCGCTCGACCTGGTGCGCTGGCGCCCCGACCTGCGCGCGGCCGAACAGGCGCTGCTGGCCGCCGCGGCGGACGTCGGTGTCGCCCGAGCGGCGCTTTATCCCAGCCTGCGCTTGCCGGGTACCCTGCTGTTGGCAACCGGTGCGGACTTGCTCGACCGGGTCACCAGCGCCATTGCGCTGGTGCTCGACGCCAACCTCTACGACGGCGGTGCCCGCCAAGCCGATGTGGATGCCGCCCGCTCGCGCCTGCGCGAAGCCACGCTGATCTACCGGCAAACGCTGTTGCAGGCGCTGCAACAGATCGACGCGGCGCTGGTCGCATCCTCGGGGACGCAGCGCCGCATTGCCGCGCTGCAGCGTGCCGTCGAGGCATCGCAAGCGGCGCTGGAGCAGTCCATCACGCTGTACGAGGCGGGTCTGACTGCTCAGCTCGACGTGTTGGACGCGCGCCGCCTAGCGCTGGAGCAACAGCGCGACCTGGCACGCGCCGAGGCCGATGCGGCCCGCCAGGCGGTGGCGCTGTTCGAAGCCACCGGCTTGATCGACCCGGCGCCTCGACCCGGAGCCGAGAAGGCGGCGCGCGAGCTGCCGCGGCCAGGATGAGCGTCGCCAAGCGATGATCGCGAGCAACGCCCACAAAGCGGGCGAGAACGCAGCCACCATGTCCCCCGAACATCCACTGCCGCCGCCGCTCCGGGCCAGGGCAAGATTCTCGTCGTCGATGACGACCGCTTGGTACTGGCGACGATGCGATCCTGCTGGCGCGCCAGCAACGCCCCGAACTGGCGCTTATGGACATCCGCATGCAGGGCAAGACCGGCTTCGACGTGTCCGCCTACCTGCGGGTGACTACCTCCTCGAACATGGCCAGGTGAAGTGCCAGGAAGCTGCCCTTGGCCAGCGACGGCTTCTGGCCGAGTGCCGGCCTTCGCCCACAAGCTCCACAGCCTTGCTACCATGATCATGAATCCCTGAAGTCAAAGATACAAGGTTCAATCTTCCAGCGCCGCAAACCACTTTTCGTACTCCGGCGTTTGGCGGATTTCGATCACGGCCGCAGGGTATCGCATGGGATCCGGCCCCGAACATTAAGGCCGTATCAGCTAATGCTCGGAAACAGGGCCCGCTTCAAGTGAGTCCCGCCCGATACGAATCAGGGGCCACAGGAACCGGGGCCAAGTCTCCATAGTTGCTTTTTTTCTGGCGTGGAGAACCCTTATTGACGAATAAACCGACTAGCGGCAGGTAAAGTGTGCTGCGCTGGACGCAGCCAGCTGGCGGCGCCGGTAATCAAGGCGCTGACAGGCTTCGAACAGTTCCAGCGACAAGATCCGCAGGCTGGGATGTCCCAGACTGTGAGCGATGGCCAGTTGCCTGTAAGCGTAGGCCAGGTCGAGAAAGAACCGCGACATCTCCACAATGAAGTCCTGTCGAAGCATCAATGCACGAAATTCCGCGAGTGTGCCGGCATCCACGGTGAGCGAAACGGCAAGTTGCCGCAGCCAGAGGTCATTGCGGTCGAATACCGGCGAGCGCGGCACCGCGCCCGCCACACTCGGGCAGGCATTGACACCGGTTGAACCGGCTTCTTGCCGGGCCATGGAGCGAACCGTGGGAACCGCCATAGGACAACCTCGCTGCCGCTGCCGCCAGGGGTCTGGAGGCTCGGGGGCAACCTTAAGCCCAACGGATGCCTGGAGATGGATGGAAATGCGCCTAGTTCCGCGTCCAAATCATCGTGCTGTGGCGTAACGCTGAATTAGTCCCCGCGAGGGGGCGCGCATGCGTAGGGTCCGCATGCGTAGGGTCAGCGCATGCGTAGCGCATGCGTAGGGCCAGTTCCCCCAACTTGCTCACGGGAACGAGACTGGTCAACCGTGGAATCGGCCCGTCTTGTCCAGAGATAAACAGGACTAGGCGCTGAAGCCTCTCACCAACATGAGTTCGCACAGCTCGTTATGAATCTCAGCGATCGCATCCGGCGTGAGCTTCAACAGCCGCGCCGATTCGATGCTCTGCGGATCTGTGGTTAGAGGTTCTGCTGGGCCGTAGCCCATGGTGTTGACCAACACATTGGCAAAGTGGACAAGCAGCAGACCCTTGGTGATTGCCGCGGCGCCTTGGATACTCTCATGCCATAGCGGAACAGGCTTTTGCTTCACTTGACGCATGCGCCCCGACCAAGCAAGTTTTTGTAACCCATCGTAGTAGCAAAGGCCGAAGTTTGTTTCGCCACAGCGCCGTTTTTCCCACCGAGCGGCATCGCGAGCATGGGGGCGACGGCGGGGATACCCGCTACCCCCAAGGTTGAAAGTTACGCGTCCTCAGATCGTTGCCGGCCCTTGGCGCTTCATAGCCCGGCCCGCTGCAAGGTCTGCGCAAAGCGTCGGCTGTTCTCGTACCCGATCACGCGTGTACCTGGTATCTCGCGCCCTTGGGCGTCGAAGAAAATGATGGCCGGCGGACCAAATAGCTGAAAACGCTTGAGCAGCTCGCGGTCTCGCGCGGTGTTGCCAGTGACATCGGCCCGCAACAACAGCGCACCAGCCAGCTTGGCTTGCACGGTCGGTTCGCTGAATGTGAAGCGGTCCATCTCTTTGCACGACACGCACCAGTCAGCATAAAAGTCGAGCATCACCGGACGGCCCGCGTTGCGCAATGCAGTGTCGAGTTCGGCCACGCCAAGTATCGGTATGAAGTTCACCGCATGCGTGGACGCGCCGCCCGCACCGCGCAGGTGCGCCAGCGGCCGCAGCGGGTCACTGCCGCCCGAAGCGGCACCCACCAGTTGCAGTACACCGGCCAAGCCCATGACGGTGGCAACCACAAGGCGCCACCAAGGTTTGCGCTCGGTGGGGTGAACCCGGAACAAGGCCACAGAACAACCGACCAACAAGACTCCCCACAGGGCAAGACCTAATGCAGCCGGCAGGACGGGCTGCACCGTCCAGATCGCCACCGCAATCAACAGCACGCCGAAAAAGCGCTTGACGTCCGTCATCCAAGCACCGGCGCGCGGTAACAGCGCGCCTTGGGAGGCGCCCAGCACGAGCAACGGTACGCTCATACCCGCGGCGAGCGCAAACAGCGCCGTGCCGCCGAGCGTTACGTCACGCGACTGGCTGAGGTAGAGTAAAGCACCGGCCAACGGCGCGGCAATGCAGGGGCTGACCAGCAACGCCGACACGCCGCCCATTGCAAACACACCCACAAGACGGCCCGCCGGCAAGCGCTGACTGGCCTTGTGTAGGCGCCCGCTCAATGCGCTGGGTAGTTGCAATTCGTAGGCGCCGAACATCGACGCCGCAAGCAGCAACAAACCAAGTGCAAACCCGCCCAAAACCCAGGGCGTTTGCAGTGCCGCGGCCAGCCCTTCACCGGCCAGGCCTGCCGCGACGCCAAAGGCGGTGTAAGTCAAAGCCATGCCCAGCGAATAGCTGGCTGCCAGCGCCAACCCGCGCCAACGCGACACGACCTGACCTTGGCCCGCAATCAAGGACGACAAAATGGGCAGCATAGGCAGAACACAGGGCGTGAAAGACAGCAGCAGCCCAGCCGCAAAGAAAACGCCCATCACGGGCCATAAGCGACCGCCGCGCAGCGCAACGCTGATATCGTCGCCCGAGACGGCGTTGTCAGCATCTTGGTAGACCGATTCGACGACGCCGCTCGTAGGCTCGCTCAGCGACAGCATACGCACGCTGCCGTCGCCGCCAAAGCCGACCAGGCTTACAGACAGTTCGCGTGTCATCGGGGGGTAGCACAACCCCTTGTCGGCGCAGCCTTGGCTGGTGACGAACAGCCGGAACTCGCGCGGCGCCTGCTGCACGGGCAACGTGATTCGCACAAAACCACGGTGGCTCTCGACCATCTTTTGAAAGGTTTCGTCAAACTTCACCTTGCCGGCGGGTATCACGGCGAGCCCCAGCACGGCAGCCGACGCTTGGAACTTGAACTGTTCGCCGTACAGATAATAGTCGGGTGCAACGGTAAAGCTGAGTTCAACCTCTCGTTCGCCAAGAACGCGCGCGTCGAGCATGAACGCCCGCTCGGGAGCAAGAAACTCGTCAGCCGCAGTCGCAAACTGGCCACTGCCCAGCAACGCAAGCAGCGCTAGCATGAACCGCAGAATAAAATTCAAAACGGTGTACACGTTCAATGATTCAAACCAAGTTGCAGCGGCAATTTTGCCCTTGCCGGCACGACCACGCTGAGTGCATGGTCTCAAAACTCGCGGCGAACGCCCAGCCGCTGCGGTCCGCACTTGTCGATGGTTGTCGCTCTCGCCACGCCGCCGGGCGCTATCACCCGCGGAGAGTCACCGGCCGCTACTTGCGGCGATAAGCCAACAGCAACGGTGTCGCCAGTGAACCTCTCATAACAGGCGCTGGACTCGAAACCGTGGCACGCGAGCGCGTGCGCTGTTTCGGCGAGTTGGTCAGCGCCTACGCTTGCGCGTCCGCAGCCGTGTCGGTGGGGGGCAGCTCAGCGGGGCGGTCGACAAGCTCGACAAACGCCATGGGGGCGTTGTCGCCAACGCGAAAACCCATCTTGAGTATGCGCGTGTAGCCACCCGGCCGAGCCTTGAAGCGCGGGCCCAACTCGCCGAACAACTTGGTGACGACCGAGCGGTCACGGGTGCGATTGAACACCAGCCGGCGATTGGCCAGGGTCGGCTCTTTGGCCAGCGTGATCAGCGGCTCGACGACGCGACGCAACTCCTTGGCCTTTGGCAGCGTGGTCTTGATTGCCTCGTGGGTCAGCAGCGAATTGCACATGTTGCGAAACATCGCAAGCCGGTGCTCGGAAGTGCGGTTGAGTTTACGAAGCCCGTGACGATGGCGCATGGCCTTACTCCTTTATTGAAACAGCAAGCGGTCCGCGCTGCGACCTTTAGCGCCTATCCAGGCCATGGGGTGGCCAATTCTCGAGACGGCCGCCTAGCGCGAGACCACGCGAAGCCAACACTTCCTTGATCTCGTTGAGCGACTTGCGACCCAGGTTCGGCGTTTTGAGCAATTCGGTCTCGGTACGCTGAATCAGGTCGCCAATGTAGTAAATGTTCTCGGCTTTCAGACAGTTGGCCGAGCGGACCGTCAACTCTAACTCGTCGACCGGACGCAGCAGGATAGGATCGAATGAGCTGCTTTGACGTGTCGGCTGGTCGAAAGAAGACAGGTCGTTGGCCTCCAACCCGGCGAACACGGCCAGTTGTTCAACCAAAATCTTGGCCGAAGCGCGGATAGCCTCTTCGGGCGTGATGGCCCCGTTGGTCACAATCTCCATCACGAGCTTGTCGAGGTCGGTGCGCTGCTCAACGCGCGCGCTTTCTACCGTGTAACTCACCCGGGATACCGGCGAAAACGACGCGTCGAGAACAATACGCCCAATAGACTTGGTCGGTTCGTCTCCATAACGGCGCATGGTGCCGGGCACGTAGCCACGCCCTTTTTCCACCTTGATCTGTATGTCCAGCTTGCCGCCGTGCGACAGGTTCGCGATCACATGCTCTGGGTTGACAACCTCGACGTCATGGGACGTCTGAATGTCACCCGCGAGAACCGGGCCCTCGCCTTCTTTGCGCAAAACCAGCGTCACTTCGTCGCGGTTGAGCAACTTGAACACGACGCCCTTGAGGTTCAGCATCATGTGAACCACGTCTTCCTGCACGCCATCGACGGTCGAGTATTCGTGCAGCACACCGGCAATCGTCACTTCTGTGGGCGAGTAACCCACCATCGACGACAGCAACACACGGCGCAGCGCGTTACCCAGGGTATGCCCGTAACCACGCTCAAAGGGTTCGAGCGTGACCTTGGCGCGGTTGCCGCCCAGCGGCTCGACATGGATGGTCTTAGGTTTAAGCAAAGTCGTTTGCATGAGGTCTTTCTTTCATTACCCTCGGTTCGTTACACCGATAAGGCTGAGGGACCAACTGGGCTGGGCATGTCATGCTGCCCAGACGAAGAAACCGGTGGGTCGATTGCGCGACCGCGCGCCGGCGGGGATCTGAGCATCAACGCGAATACAACTCGACAATTAGCGCTTCCTTGATGTCAGCACCGAACTCGTCGCGGTCAGGCGGTTTCTTGAACACGCCTTCGAGCTTTGAAGTGTCCACCGCCACCCAAGACGGCATACCGTGCGACTCGGCCAGTTTCACGGAATCCGTAACGCGCAACTGTTTTTTGCTTTTGTCACGGATCGCCACCGTATCCCCCGCCTTCACCAAATACGACGCAATGTTGACCACATCGCCGTTGACCGTGACGGCCTGGTGAGACACCAGTTGGCGCGCCTCCGCCCGCGTGGAGCCAAATCCCATGCGATAGACGACGTTGTCCAAGCGTGACTCCAGCAACAGCAAGAGATTGGCACCTGTGTTTCCCCTGCGTCGCTCAGCTTCGGCAAAGTAGAGGCGAAACTGGCGCTCGAGTACGCCGTACATACGCTTGACTTTTTGCTTCTCGCGCAACTGCAGACCGAAATCGGAAGTGCGCGAGCCAGAAGTGCGGCCGTGTTGGCCGGGTTTGGCCTCGAACTTGCACTTGTCGCCTATCGGGCGGCGAGCACTCTTGAGGAACAGATCGGTGCCTTCACGGCGGGAAAGCTTGGCCTTGGGGCCTAAATAGCGTGCCACTTGATATCCTTTTCAATCTGACGCGTCACTTGCATCGCCTCACTTGCATCTCGTTACTGGGAAAGTTTGCTTTGCTCATGGATAAGGGCTCAGATGCGCCGCCGTTTCTGCGGGCGGCAGCCGTTGTGCGGCACCGGTGTTACATCAGAAATCAGGTTGATTCGAATGCCCAACGCGGCCAGCGCACGTACCGACGACTCACGCCCCGGCCCAGGGCCTTTGATGCGCACGTCAAGGTTTTTGATACCCTGCTCCTGCGCCGCGCGGCCTGCCGCTTCAGCCGCCACCTGCGCCGCAAACGGCGTGGACTTGCGTGAGCCTTTGAAGCCCTGTCCACCGCTGGACGCGCAAGACAGCGCACCGCCCTGGCGGTCGGTGATGGTGATGATGGTGTTGTTGAACGAAGCGTGGACGTGCGCAACACCGTCTGCGACGTTCTTGCGGATCTTCTTGCGCACGCGCTGGGCGGCTGTGTTGGGTGGTTTTACCATGTTGACGCTCCTTCAATCTTTGCCGACGCCTATCACTTCTTCACCATTGCACCCGACTTGCGCGGCCCCTTGCGAGTGCGGGCGTTGGTTCGGGTACGCTGACCACGTACCGGCAGGCCACGGCGGTGGCGAAATCCGCGGTAGCAACCCAAATCCATCAAGCGCTTGACGTTGATCGACACCTCGCGGCGTAAATCGCCCTCGATCGTCAGGCGCCCGATCTCCTCGCGGATTTTCTCAAGGTCGCCATCCGTCAAATCCTTGATCTTGCGGTCCATCGGCACACCACAAACAATGCAAACTTGTTGCGCGGTTGGGCGGCCTATACCGTAAATCGCTGTCAAACCGATTTCGGTGTGCTTATGGGGCGGGATATTGATGCCAGCAATGCGTGCCATATGTTTCCTGTCTGTGGCGCTTTAGTTCTTGTCGCGTTAGGGGGTTGGTTCTTCAACCCTGGCGCTGTTTGTGCCGAGGGTCGCTGCAAATAACGCGCACGACGCCATTTCGGCGAATGATCTTGCAATACCTGCACATCTTTTTCACTGATGCCGCTACTTTCATGTTTGTCATCCTTGGCCTGATGAGGCAGTGTTCAAATAATCTGTTCACTTGGCTCGAAACACGATCCGCGCTCGAGTTAAATCGTAGGGTGTCAACTCAACCGTCACCTTATCGCCCGGCAAAATTCGGATGTAGTGCATTCGCATTTTTCCCGAAATATGCCCCAGCACCGTGTGCCCGTTCTCCAGCTTCACACGAAAAGTGGCATTGGGGAGATTTTCGAGAATCTCGCCTTGCATTTGAATAACATCATCCTTCGACATGCCTTTTTCTTTACTGTTCCGTTCGGTAGAGTGACTTGCTGTTGAGCAAAGCAGCTCGTCAGCCCGCCTTGAAGTTGGCTTTTTTCAGCAGTGACTCGTACTGCTGCGACATTACGTAAGACTGCACCTGCGCCCAGAAATCCATCGTCACCACCACGATGATGAGCAGCGAAGTGCCGCCAAAGTAAAACGGTACGTTGTATTTCAAGACTAAGAACTCCGGCAGCAGACAGACGGCTGTGATGTAAATCGCCCCGGCCAGCGTCAGTCGCGACAAAATGCGATCGATGTGACGCGCAGTTTGATCACCGGGGCGTATGCCGGGTATAAACGCACCGCTTTTCTTCAAGTTGTCCGCGGTTTCGCGACTGTTGAAAACAAGCGCCGTGTAGAAAAAGCAGAAAAAGACAATCGCCGCAGCATAGAGCATCACGTAAATCGGCTGCCCCGGCGAGAGCAGCCCTGCCAGGTCTTTGAGCCAGCGCATGCTTTCACCGGTGGCAAACCAACCCACGGCGGTAGCTGGCAACAAGATAATCGACGAAGCGAAGATCGGCGGAATCACACCGGACATGTTGAGCTTGAGCGGAAGGTGTGAGGACTGCCCACCGTACAGCTTGTTGCCTACCTGACGCTTTGCATAGTTGACCAATATCTTGCGTTGACCGCGCTCGACGAACACGACAACAAAAGTCACGAGCACCACCACACCGATGATGAACAAGGACACCAAAATGCTCATGGCGCCGGTGCGCACCAATTCGAACAGCCCCCCTATTGCACTCGGCAGCCCGGCAGCAATACCGGCAAAGATGAGTATTGAAATACCGTTGCCTATGCCTCGCTCGGTAATTTGCTCACCCAGCCACATCAAGAACAATGTCCCGGCGGTCAAGCTGACCATGGCTGTCACGCGAAAGCCAAACCCCGGGGTGATGACCAGCCCGGGCGAGCCTTCCAGCGCAATCGCGATACCCATAGACTGAAACAACGCCAAACCAAGGGTGCCGTAACGCGTGTACTGCGTGATCTTGCGGCGGCCGGACTCACCCTCTTTTTTCAACGCCTCCAAAGTCGGCACTACATGGGTCATCAATTGCATGATGATGGAAGCCGAGATGTACGGCATGATGCCCAATGCAAAAACCGTAAACCGCGACAGTGCTCCGCCCGAGAACATGTTGAACAGGCTCAAAATGCCACCTTGTTGGCCCTTGAACAACTCTTGCAGCACGTTGGGGTCTATGCCGGGGACGGGGATGTGCGCGCCGACACGGTAAACCACAAGCGCCAAGAGCAAAAACACAAGCCGGCGACGCAGGTCGCCGAACTTTCCGCTCTTGGCTTGTTGGTTTGCAATGGTGGCCATGGTGTCAGTAGATATCCTGGTGTGCGATAGCGCTGGGTCAGGTGACCTTGCCACCGACGGCTTCGATAGCCGCCTTGGCGCCAACCGTCGCGAGCACGCCCGTGATCGTGATCTTTCTGCTCAGCTTGCCGGCGGCGATCACTTTGACCGAGCGCGAACGCTCAGGCACCAACCCCGCCTGCATGAGGGTCAGCACATCGATCTCTGTATTCGTGAGCCGTTCCAGGTCAGACAGTCGCACCTGAGCATTGAACTGCAGTGTCCGTGACTTGAATCCTCGCTTAGGCAGGCGGCGCTGCAGCGGCATTTGGCCGCCCTCAAACCCCACTTTGTGGTAACCACCGGCGCGAGACTTCTGGCCCTTGTGGCCGCGACCGGCTGTCTTTCCAATGCCCGAGCCCATACCGCGCCCGACGCGGCGTCTAGCGCGCTTGGCACCAGCAGCTGGTTTGATGGCGTTGAGTCGCATGTCGAAATCCATCTTCAAAGCACTTTCACTAGATATGAAATCTTGTTGATCATTCCGCGCACCGAGGGCGTGTCTTCCAACACTGATTCGCCATTGAGTTTGCGCAGGCCCAGGCCGCGCACGGTCGCTCGATGTGATTCGCGCGTACCGGCAACGCTGCGAACGAGCTTTACCGTGACGGTTTTCTTGTGGGCTAGCTTACTTGGCATGATGAATTCAGTGCATGAAATCAGTTGAAAATTTCTTCTGCTGTCTTGCCGCGCTTGGCGGCAATCTCAGCCGGTGTTCGGGTGTGCTGCAGCGCGTCCAGCGTAGCGCGCACCAGGTTGTATGGATTGGTCGAGCCAAGGCTCTTGGCCACGATGTCGGTCACGCCAATCACCTCAAAGACGGCTCGCATTGGACCGCCGGCAATGATTCCCGTCCCTGCCGGTGCCGGCGCCATGAGCACATGTGCAGCACCGTGTTCCCCGACCACTTTGTGATGGATCGAACCGTTCTTGAGCGAAACCTTGAACATATTGCGGCGGGCGTCTTGCATCGCCTTTGTCACGGCCACCGGGACTTCCTTAGACTTGCCCTTGCCCATCCCGACGCGGCCGTCGCCATCACCGACAACCGTCAGCGCAGCAAAACCAAGGATGCGGCCGCCTTTGACCACCTTGGTAACACGGTTGACCGCGATCATTTTCTCTTTCAGACCATCTTCGCTGCCTTCGGTCGGTGCGCGCGGGTGAAACTTTGCCATCGTTGAATTCCTTAGTCGCCTGTATGCTGCTACCCGCGCTTAAAACTGCAGACCGGCCGCTCGCGCGGCCTCTGCCACCGCTTTCACGCGGCCGTGGTAGGCATAGCCGGCGCGATCAAACGCCACCTTTTCCACGCCAGCCGCGGTGGCACGCTGAGCGATACGCTTGCCAATCAATTCTGCCGCGCCAACGTTTGCACCCCTACCCACGGCACCGATTTCCTTGCGTACTTCAGCCTCAACGGTTGACGCGCTGGCCAGCACGCGGTTGCCATCGCTGGAAATGATGCTGGCGTAAATGTGCAAGTTGGAACGGAACACCGTCAGCCGAGCAACTCGCTGACCCGCAATTCGGCCCCGCGTGCTGCGCGAACGCCGTATACGCCGCTCTTTCTTGTTCAACATTGCGTGACTCCTTGCCTTACTTACTTACTTCTTCTTGGTCTCTTTCAAGGAAACCTTCTCGTCAACATAGCGAATGCCCTTGCCTTTGTAAGGCTCAGGCGGCCGTATGGCTCGCACCTCCGCAGCGATCTGACCGACCGTTTTGCGGTCGCACCCCTTGATAACAATTTCCGTGGGGGTCGGTGTCGTGACCGTGACCCCCGCTGGCATTTCCTTCAACACCGGGTGCGAGAAACCGACCTGCAAGTTGAGCTTGGGGCCCTGAGCCTGCGCTCGGTATCCCACACCGACCAATGTCAACTTTCTCTCGAAACCCGCGCTTACGCCATTGACCATATTGGCCACAAGCGCGCGCAAGGTCCCGCTCATCGCATTAGCTTGCATCGAGTCGTTTGCCGGCGCAAAGGTCAGCGTGCCCACTTCGTTGGTAACCGCAACCAGGGCATGCATGGGATTCATAAGGGTTCCGAGCGTACCTTTCACGCTGATTTTTTCAGCGTCGATCGATACAACCACGCCCTTCGGGACGGTGATAGGCATTTTTCCTACGCGAGACATCGCAACGCTTCCCCCAATCAAGCCACGTAGCAAAGCACTTCGCCGCCGGTACCGACTTGGCGAGCTTTGCGATCCGTCATCACACCTCTGGGCGTAGTCACAATCGCAACGCCCAACCCGTTCTTCACATTTGGGATGTCGTGGCGCCCCTTGTAGATGCGCAGACCGGGTCGACTCACGCGCTCTATGTGCTCAATGACCGGGCGGCCAGCGTAGTACTTGAGCGCTATTTCCAGTTCAGGCTTGGCCGTCTCGTCGCGTACGGCATAACCTTCTATATAGCCTTCATCCTTCAAGACTTGAGCAATCGCTACCTTGAGTTTGGACGACGGCATCACAACCACAGACTTGTCGACAGCCTGCGCGTTGCGGATGCGGGTCAGCATATCGGCGATCGGATCACTCATACTCATGCGTATCTCTCCCGGTCAGAGACCCAGTTCACCGACTTCACCAACTGGCCTTGATGACGCCGGGGATATCGCCCTTGAACGCCAACTCTCGAATCTTGTTGCGGCCCAAGCCAAACCGGCGAAAGGTACCGCGCGGACGTCCGGTAAGCGCACAACGGTTGCGCTGACGGCTGGGGTAAGCATTGCGCGGCAACTTCTGCAATTCAAGCCGCGCCGCGTACCGCTCTTCGTCGGACTTTTGTGCGTCGTTGGCCGTTGCCTTCAACTCGGCATACTTTTTCGCATATTTGGCAACCAGCGCGGCACGCTTGAGCTCGCGTTGAATCAGGGAAAGTTTAGCCACGGATACCTCAGTTCTTGAACGGAAACTTGAAAGCGGCAAGCAGCGCCTTGCACTCCTCGTCACTTTTCGCGGTGCTCGTGATGCTGATGTTGAGCCCACGCAGCATGTCTATCTTGTCGTACTCGATCTCTGGAAAGATGATTTGCTCCTTGACGCCTATGTTGTAGTTGCCACGGCCATCAAAAGAACGCCCAGAAATACCCCGAAAGTCACGCACACGAGGCAAGGCAACGGTTACAAAGCGGTCGAGAAACTCATACATTTGGATCCCGCGCATCGTGACCATACACCCTATGGGCACGCTGTCACGGATTTTGAAGCCGGCAATGGCCTGCTTGGACTTGGTCACAACCGGCTTTTGGCCGGCGATTTTCGACAAATCACTCAACGCGTGTTCCATGACCTTCTTATCCGAAACTGCCTCGCCGACACCCATGTTGAGCGTGATTTTGGTCAGGCGCGGCACTTGCATCGAAGACTTGTAGCCGAACTTTTTAACCAGGGCCGGCGTGATCGTCTCGCGATAAAGCGTTTGAAGGCGGGCGCGTTTGTGCACAGGTTGCGGTGTAGCCATGAAGGTCCTTTTACGCCTTAATCTCTTCGCCGCTGGACTTGAAAACGCGGGTTTTTTTGCCGTCAGCGAGCAGCTTTATGCCAACGCGATCGGCCTTGCCTTTCGTTGGGTTGTAGATCGCCACGTTGGATTGGTGGATAGGCAAAGTCTTGTTCACAATGCCGCCGGGAATGTTCTTAATGGGGTTCGGCTTTGTGTGCTTCTTGACCACGTTCATACCTTCGACGGTGAGGTGGTCAGCATCGACGCGCGCGACAACCTTGCCGCGTCTGCCTTTGTCTCGGCCGGCCAGCACAATGACTTGGTCACCGCTACGGATCTTGTTCATGGTCGGCCCTTTGACACTCTCAGAGCACTTCTGGTGCCAGAGAAACGATTTTCATAAAGCGCTCGGTACGCAACTCGCGCGTCACCGGCCCAAAGATGCGCGTGCCGATAGGCTCCAGCTTGGCGTTGAGCAATACGGCGGCATTGCCATCGAACTTCACCAACGAGCCGTCCGGACGGCGCACGCCCTTGGCGGTACGCACCACGACAGCACTGTGGATCTCGCCCTTCTTGACGCGCCCACGCGGGACCGCCTCTTTGATACTGACCTTGATCACGTCCCCGATACCGGCATAGCGGCGCTTGGAGCCACCGAGCACCTTGATGCACATGACGGACTTGGCACCCGTGTTGTCTGCTACATCAAGACGCGATTGCATTTGAATCATGATTATTCCCAACTTGCCCCGCTTGGCTGTCCACAACGAGCTTGGATCGAGCACGACGGTCAGTCTTGGGCCCGTGAACCTGGTCCTTTGCGACCCAGGTTGTTTGGGGCGAGGCCGGCAACCTGGCTGCTCAACTCACGCAACGACAGAGTTTCCGGCGAAGCCGAGAATTATGCCACAACCTGAGCGACACAGTTCCAGGCCCACCGCGCGCTCAACAACTTTTCGCTCTACCCATAACGCGGGCTTGTTTGCCTAAGTTCGGCTAGACCGAACGCGCTTTGTGGATCAATCGGGTCACAACCCAGGCCTTGGTCTTGGAGATCGGGCGCGTCTCGGCGATCTCCACCAAATCACCAACGGCGTAGCCATTGTCTTCGTCGTGGG
>JAOTTZ010000143.1 GCA_029864165.1 Burkholderiaceae bacterium | reverse complement strand
GAAGTTCAGTGCCCCGCTGCCGAGTGCCACGTTGCCGTCAGCCCCGTGCGAAATGATGTGCAGGGCGCTGATGTTGTTCCGCTGCGCCAAGGCTTGGCCGATTTGCTCGACACCGTCGCGGTCTGGATCGAGCACAAAAACCTCGAACTGACGTGAGGCGTCGTTCTTACTGAGAAGGTCATCGACCAGCACTTGGTAGTCGGGAACGCGCATGTCGATGAAGACGATTTCTTGCGCCCGGGTTGACGCTGGTTGTGCGCCAGCCGCGTTGGGCGCTGCTTCTGCAGCACTCGGTGCGCGCGGATCGGCAGCGACCATCACCACGGCGTCGCCGAACAAGGCGACCGGCGAGTCGGCCGAATACAAGACTCTCGGTTCTAGCTCCTCAAGGATGGCGCGCGCCTGCGCTTGCGCCGGACGATCACCCGACCCGCGACGCCACAGCCCTGCCAGCGAACGCGCCAACATCCGCGGCAGGCTGGTCAGAGGCACAGGCAGAGCCATGGTCGATGCTGATCAGGTGGTAGGGGTGAACTCGACCTTGCAGCGCACGCCCGAAGGCAGGCTGAGGTCGGGGTTGGGCAGCGTCAGGCGGGCGCGGAAGGTGTTGCTCGCAGCGTCGATCACGCGGTCGACGATGGACACGGTGGCGGTTTGCGCTTTTGTGCCTTGCAGCTCGGGCAGCACACGGGCCGTCATGCCGGGTTTGACGGCGTTGAACTGTGAAGCGGGCAACACGACCTCGACGCGCAGCGGGTCGATCTGCGCCAGCTTCAGAATCGGCCGGTTTTCGATGCGCTCGCCCACCGAGACATAGCGGTCGACCACCACGCCGTTGAGCGGGCTGAGTATCGTGCGTTGCGCAAGCTGCGCGCGCGCGAGTTGCAGCTCTTGCTCGGCCAGTGTTCGCTGCTCGAGCGTCTGCGCCAGTTTCATGTCGGCCATGGCCGCTTCGGTCTTGGCCTGCTCAAGCGCCTGGTGCGAAACAAACTTGCGCTCGGTGAGCTCGGCGGTGCGCTGGGCTTTCTTGATGGCATAGTCCTTCTGGCTGCGCGCCGACTGGATGTCGGCCTTGTTGCGCACCTTGGTCTGCGCCAAGCTGACCGCGGCGCGCTCGACGTTGGCTTCGAGCTGGGCCAATACCTGCCCCTTGGTGACGACATCGCCGCGCTCGACGGCGATATCGTCGATCACGCCAATGACCGACGCGCCGACGTCGACAATCGTCGAGGCTTCGATCAAGCAACCCAACGCTGCAAGCCGCGCCAAGCTGCGAGCGGGTACCGAGACGGTAGTGGTCGCAACGGCGGGTGCGGCGATTTTTGCCGGCGCTTTGGTGGGTACTGCGGCTTGCGCGTACACCTCAGAGCCGGCCAGGCTTGCCAGCCAGGTGCCGGCGCAAAGGGTAGCAACTGTGGTGAATTTCATGGTTCTATCCTTTTTCTTCGACTATTCGCCTTGGGCGCCGAAGCCCAAGCTGCGTAGCATTTTTCGGTCTGCTTCCAGCAGTTGGGAGCGAGCGCGCCGTGTGCGCTGCTCCTCGCGTGTTTGCAGCCACCCCAGCACAACCGTGGCGAGCCAAGCCGGTAGCGGCGTACCGGGCCTGGCCAAGTGGTGCAACAGGCGGCGGCCTAGCCTTGGCACGCGCTGCGCCAACAGGCCGACGTCGAGCGCCAGCATGGTGCTCACAGCGCCGGGGTCGCCTGCGCGTGCGGCCCGGCCGTGCAACTGCCTGTCGATGCGCGCCGAAGCGTTTTGCTGGCACGCAATCACGCGCAGGCCACCACGCTCAAGCACGCCGGGGCCAAGCCTGATGTCGGTACCGCGGCCGGCCATGTTGGTAGCGACTGTCACGCAGCCTGCTGTGCCGGCGCGTGCGATGCAGGCAGCTTCTTCAGCGTCCTGGCGTGCGTCCAGGCGCTGGTGCGCTATGCCGATTTTGTGCAGGCGGTCGCTCAGAAGCTGCGCGTCGGCGACCGAATCGGTGCCGACCAGCACGGGGCGGCCTGCGGCCTGTTCGCGCGTAATCGCCGTTACCACCGCGTCCCAACGGGTGTCGGTATTGGCAAAAATTTGCCGCGCGCTGTGAATCCGCCGGCAAGGAACACGCAGCGGAACAGCCTCGACGGCCAACCCGTAGACTTGCCGCAACTCGGTGCGGGCTTCGCGCAGCGTGCCGCTCATGCCGCCGAGCCGCCAATAGCGCGGAAAGAATCGCTGGTAGGTCAGCTGTGCACTGGTGTCCTGTAGCGGCGATGGCTGGCAGCGCTCTTTGAGCTCGATCAGCTGGTGCAGCCCGTTTGCCCAGCGCCGCCCCGCGGCGACGCGGCCGGTGGTGGTGTCGACAATCGCGACCTCAAACTTGCCCTGGCCATCAAGTTCGCGCACGATGTAATGCACATCGCGTTGATAGTGGTGCAGCGCGGTCAATGCGAGATCGATCAGTTCGTCTCGATAACGCTGGTTGTTCCACAGCGCGTCGCTGGTGCCAAAGCCCGCCGCCGCACCGGCACAAATCTGTGCGCCCAGCGGTTCGAGATGGGCGCGCCTGGTCGATGCGTCGAGACGGAAATGGTCGCCGGCGCGCAGCCCGGTGGCCAAAGCCAAAGCGCTGCGGTGGCGCTGCTCGGCGGCGGCATCGTGCCGCTCGCGCGCCAGGATGAAGGGGGTGCGTGCTTCGTCGATCAGCACGCTGTCGGCCTCGTCGACGATGGCCATGCACAGGCCGCGCAGCAGTGGTTGAGCCCGATGCCCAGCGGTGCGGTCGCGCAAATAGTCGAAGATCAGATTGCTGGCGGTGCAGTAGACAATGTCGCAGCGGTACGCGCCGCGCCGCGCGTCGTCGTCGTCGCCTTGGCGAATCGCCGCCACACGCAAGCCGAGCGCGGCGTACACGGGGGCCAGCTGATCGGCGTCGCGCGCCGCTAAATAGGCGTTGGCCGTGACCACGTGCACCGGTACGCCCGCCAGCGCGGCGGTTGCTGCCGCCAGCATGGCGGCATGGGTCTTGCCTTCGCCGGTGGCCATCTCGGCCAACCGGTTGTCGAGCAAGATGCGCGCAGCGATCAATTGCGTGTCATAAAGGGTCAAGCCCAGCACCGACGCCGTGGTACGTGCGACCATCGCAAAGGCCGTTGCGAGCAAAGGCTCGACAAAGCCGCGGCTGCCCATTTGTGCGCGCAGCTCGCGCAACTGCTGCGCAAATGCGCCTGAGCCGTAAACGGCCAATGCGGCGTCGGCGCTGTGCATTGCGGCTACAAAGCGCCGGCGCGAGTGGCTGGGCCGTGGCGTCGAAACACGCTCGGCAATAGCGTGCCAGACGGCAGATAGCTTTTGCTCGCCGTTGCCCGCGCCCACGCGCTCGGGGTAGACACCGTAGGCCGGGCCGGGGATGGGTAAACGTGCGGGCAAGCCGTTCATGGCCCCAGTGCCCCGATAAAGAGTTGCTGCAGGCGGCGCAGCCACTGCTGCGCGAGTGGGCTGCTGCCATGGTCAAAGCGTGCCCAAGCACGCCCGCCGATACGATCCAACGCGCGTTGCGGAACGATCAAGTCAAACGTGAACAGAGGCTCCAGCGTGCGCAGGCCCTCGGGATCGGTCGGGTCGGTGACTATGGTTCCCCCGGCGCGGTCGCCCAACGCAGCGCTGGGCAGTTCGCGCAGCGCGGCCGGTGTCTGCGCGCGCAGGTTGGCGCGCAGCGCCGTCGCTGGCGCGTCGGCCAGCCGCACTTCGATGGCGCCAAGGCGTTGCTGCACGCGTGCCACGTCGGCTTGCGTCACGACAACCCGCACGCTGGCCTGTGCCGGCGCCAGCACATAGGCCACCAGCGTGCCGCGCGCCAGGTAGAGGCCGGGCAGGTCCTGCGCATGGGCGATCGCTACCCGCCCGGCCACGGCGCTGCGCACCGACAGCGACGCAATGCGCGCTTCGACACGTGCGCGTTCGGCTTGAACGCGGCGGATTTCTTGCTCGACCGCGTTGGCCTGCGCGGGCACGGTGAACAGGGCGTTGTAGTAGGCCACGTCCAGGCCGCGCAGGCGCGCCCGCACACGCTCGAGATCGGTATCTAAAACGGGGTCGCTGAGCTGCACGATCGTCTCGCCAGCGGCCACCTGCTGCCCATCGCGAACGTACACGCGCTCGACAAACCCTTCTGCCTCGCTGCGCACCTGCACTTGCTCGGGTGCCCAGACGACGCCATCGGCGGCAGTGCTGTCTGGAAGCGGCATCGCAAACAGCAGCGCCAGCGGACCCACGACGGCAAGCGCGCCCCAAGCCCAGGCACGGCCGCGACGTTCGGCCAATTCGGGCGCGGTCTTTACATAGCTCAACAGCTTCCAAGCCGGGCGCGCCAGCATCATGGTGAAAAACCACAATGCCGCCATCGCGCCGAGGATCAGGTTCAGCCCGACCAGCCAGCTGACGATGAGCAGCGCCACAAAGACGCGATACACACCGGCCGCCAGGCCGTAACCGAGCAGCCAGCGCCGCTCGCCCGGTGCAATCGCAGGCGGCAGCGCGTTGGCGACGCCAAACAGGTGGCGGCGCAGCAAGTGGCGCCAGTAGGCATTGCTGCGCGGCGCCAGGCCCGGCGACTCGATAGCGTCGGCCAGCGCATAGTAAGCGTCAAAGCGCAGCAGGGGGTTGCCGTTGAACAGCAGGGTCGAAACGCCACCGATCAGCATGGTGGCAAAGGCCGCTTCGCGCAGCATGCCGTCGGCAACGCTCAGCCACACCAGCGCAGCAAGGGCGGCCAGTGTCGTTTCGGCCAGTATGCCCATCAGGCTGACCAGCACGCGCCGGTGACGCTCGCGAAATCCGGCGGCGCTGGACGCGTCCACATAGGGAACGGGCATCAGTACCAGCAGGCTGACGCCCATCTCGTGGACGTCGCCACCCCAGACGCGAACGGCCAATGCGTGGGCAAATTCGTGTATCGCCTTGATGACCGGGTAGGCGAGCCACAGGATCAGCAGCATGCGCGGCGTGCTCAGGTGTTGCGTGCCATAGGCCGCCAGCTCGGAAGTGTGCGGCGCGAGCAGCGTGAGCGTGACGATGATCAGCGCCAGCCAGCCCCAGGCCGCCCAGCGGCGCAGGATGAGCGCGGCAAAAGGTGCCAACACGTTCAGCCAAGGGGTGGGGTCGAACAGCCCGACGCGCATCGAGAGCGGGTTCAGACGCTGCTTGCGCTCGCGGCTTTTGCGGCGGTCGGCACTGTTGAACATTTCGGCCACGTCGGGAGCGGCCTCGGTTTGGATCAGCTCGCCTTCGTGCAATTGCGCCAGCAGCGCAATGGCCTCGGGTTGGGTGGGCGCGGCGTCACCCGCTTCAGCGACCGCAAGATCCCAGATTTCTTGCACCGACAAGCGCCCATCGAGACGCGCCACGATGGCGTATCCGAGTTCATTGAGGCGGTGTTGTCGCCCGGAAATCGGATCTTTGAGCACATGCCAGATCTCGCCGCGATAGCTATGGCGGTCGACCGTGACATGGCTGCGCAAGCGCGGGTGCAGGTGCGCGACG
>JAOTTZ010000142.1 GCA_029864165.1 Burkholderiaceae bacterium | reverse complement strand
TGTTGCAAATCCTCGCAATAGCTTTGGCTATTGCTGTGGTTTGCGCCTAGCTACAGGCCCAAACGCATCGGTTTTATAAGTACCGCATAGCGTGCAACACTACACTAGCGACACCGCATAGTAAAAACAGTTCGTTGGTGGTGTCAAGCGCGCCAGTACGCACCATTGTGGAAACAATAGCCCGAGACGGTCTCGTGTGTCAGAAGTAGAGGAATGCCGCAGGCCTACCGACCAAGATCTCGTAGGCCTGCACCGCAATGTCACAGTCTCGCGTGCTACTAAACACTCCAGTTGCCGGCAATACCGTTGCGAGCGCAGGTGTAACGGGCCGCCTCAAGCACCGTCACGTAGTGCCTGTCGAGAAACCCGGTCGGCCGTGCTTCGATCTTGTTCATCATGGTCAGTGCGGGGTAGTTGGGCCCTGTCGGTGGCACAGCGATGTTCTCCGCGACGAGGCGACGCGTCCACAAGTACGCTGCGCGGTCGGAATCGCTCGCGCAAAGTAGCCAAGTTGCCGGAATCGCCAGGTATTCGTCAGGCAAACCGATCATGTGGCCGAACTCGTGCGCCATGGCGTTGAGCACTTCACAAGCGTTGTTGTTGTTCTGCGCCGGAAACAGCATCGGTGAATATTGTGTGATCTGCATGTCCAACTGGTAACCGGTGCCGTGCTCGGGCAATGCGCCGTCGGCATAGCCTGTGCCGCACGGCACCAAAGCGTTGCAAGTCATCGTGATCTGCGGCCCGATGTATCTGGGCTTGTCAGCGGTCTGCGTGCGGATCTTTTGCCGATAGGCGCCACCACGTGAGGTGTCGATGAAGAACTCGACGTCATACGCCGTCACCGCACCCGTGATGCTGGTGTAGGTGAGGGCGCCCGCGCGATCCCAAAACTGCACGCAGTTGAGAACGGCGGTTTCGGTTTGCGCTTTCTCTGCACCAGACCATGCCCCCGCGCCGGGGCCCCGCACGAAATCAAACTTACACCGCACGATGACGTAGACCTTGTGCGCGGTGGTATCGACAATACAGTCGAAGGCGATCTTGCGACAGCTCGGGTTGAAGTCTTCGAGCAGGTGGGTGTTGTTGCCGGCGATGCTCCGTTTGAGTTCGGCCACACTGGCCTTCATCGGCACAATGCCACTGAAGGTGTGATTGGTGGCGTCATCATCGACGGTCAGCAAATTACAGCCGTGCGGGTTGGCCGCGGGCAGTTCGCTCATGCAATAAAGGCAGAGATAGGTCATATCAATCCTCCGTTATGCCGCGTTAAAAATCGATGCGTTGATCTGACGGCCGATAACCATCGACGCACACCAGAGCGTATTCAGTCCGGCGCAGGGCCATCTTATTCACGGATAGGTTCTAAGCCTCAATTTGAACTTCGTAGGTGACGTAGGCTGGTTTCTCAAACTCGATGATGCGCTCTATCAATGGGCGATGGGCGGTCATTGCACTGGGCGCGAAAACACGAACATGAAAGGGGCGTACCGCGCCGCTTTGATCTTTGACCAGCTCGTCGACTCGAAAGCCGCTCGCGCCCGTGGCGGTCTCCAGAAACGCAATCAATCCGCGCGCAGTACCGCGCCACTGCGACAGGTACGCGGCACGTGCGATCAACTCACGCAGCCGGCCAAGGCCGGTAGAAATAGGCTCGCGCTCGGCGGCTGCAGAAGACCTGAGCGCAGAATGGGCAAACAAGTGCTCCAGACCCGCCCATCGCGAAAGCAAGGCGACAAAGCGGTCTTCCGTTCGATTGGGCGAGAAAAAACCGTCTAAACGCCCGAGTATGTTCTCGGTCGGTGCGTGCAAGTCCTCCATGACGTCCACCAATGCACCCAGCGGACTGCGGTCCGCAATGGTGGTGCGAAACACTTCGGGAAGTAGCCGCTCAATCTCGGTTCGCCGCATCTGCGCTTACCACATTGACTTCGTGAGCCCCCGAGCAGAACAACCACGTCGCAGGCAATGCAACTTTTTCGTCGAACTCTTTACTCGAAACGCCTTCGAACCGGAACGTCGTGCCAGCCTCGCGACTGCGAAAAATTCCTTGCGCACCGCCGGCCATGACCACCGCGCTGGACTTGGATACCGCTACCGTCTGTACGGGCGCGAACAACTTGTCGGAACCCCGCATCGGTAATCCACATTGAATATTGGAGACCTGCCAGCCACTGTCGGGTTTGGCGCTGTCGAGCCGCGCGACACCGGCAAAGTGCGTCGCCGCGTACGCGCTCAACCCGTCGAATGAGAGCGCACGGCAGCTACCCCCTTCCCATTTGATGGGAATCGCTCGCCAACCCTCGGGAGATTCGACTGACTGCGGCGACTCGGGCAGCGCCCATCGCAGGCAACCTTTGCCTTTTTCATTGCCAGCCGCTGTGATGCCCGCCCATAGGAAGGTGCTCAAACCAAGCCGCTGTACCGCCAACACGCGGATGTCTTCGCCGCCGGGGTTGATGCGTAAATAGGTTTCGGTCTTGCCTGCGTCGCGCGAGAGGAAGATCCCGCCTTGCTGCCTGGCCGCGACCGCAACATTGGTGCCACCCCGGCCATCGACGAACCCGACCACAGCATAAAACCCCTGGGCTTTTCCTTCCTTGTCGACCATCAACTGCACGGGCGACGAACTGGGCCCCATGGCCGCCTCGTACAAGCCTTTGTCGGTAGCCATCAACAGGATGTGCGTTTCGTCCCGCTCTATCCACGCAATATCGTTGATTGCAAAGGCGAGTTCGGCAACCTGCTTCCAGGTTTCGCCGCAATCCCAGGACACATGGACCCTTGATACACCGTTGGGCAACTGCGTACACACAGCCAGCAGACCAGCCGCATTCGGGCTGGCATGCACCTTGTCTATTTTCTCTCCGGCGAAGCGCCCTGCGGCCTCCCAACTATCGCCATCGTTCAACGAGCGGAAAACGATTTCACCGCTGGTCGCATACCAAGTCGACGGCTGAAACGGGTCTAGCTCCAGCGACTGGACATCAGTTTCCGGTACTTCATCGACCAGGAATCGAACCTGATCCACGTAGCTGACACCGGGCTCTGCCAGGACGATGTCGTAGACGTGTGAGGCGCGCAACGGCTGCCCAAAGAGCCAGCCTGTGCGTTGCAACGGTGTAGGCAATGGATTGATCGTCAGGTGCAGTCGGCTCAGGACACGCGCGCGCACGGCGTCCGCGTCTTCGCCGCGGTAAACCACCACGCGCACCACGACACGCACCGCTTTGTAGTGCACCCAGTTGACGAGGCAGACCGTCCCCAACGGGCGTCTCTGATCCAAGGTCTCCAGTATTCTGTCTTGCGCTTGATCGGTTTCGAGCGCACGTAGCGCATCCACAGTCACAACGCCGTCGCCACGTTGGTCGATGTTGCCTAGCCTGGGAACAAGCAGCACCTCGACCGTGCCGGGTTTGGCATGTTTCCAAAGCTCAAACTTTGTGAAAGCTTTGGCTCTGGCTACCGCACCCGAACTGCGTACTGCGAGCGCTTCAAAATCTCCCGCTGTAACGGCACGATGAAGCGAATGCATTTCCTCGGGCCCACGCAGCAGGGCGTTTTCGACCGTTTCTACGGGCGCCCCACCGGTCGCCGGTTCGGGATTAGTGACCTGCAACCCCGGAATCGGGTCTTTCAGTACGGTCAGGGAATTGGCTGCAAGGTTGCCGTCGTCGCCCCCTCCGTGCGGGTACCACAGACGAATTTTCCGCCCCAACTCGGGAACGCGCGCCAACGTTGCGGCTTTGCTGCCGATCACACCGTCCGCACCGACGGCTCGCAGCGCCGGCGCAAAGGTGATGACGCCCGATACACGGTCCACAAGATAGGTATAGCTGTCCGGGCCACCGCCCTCGGTGAAGTTATCCGCGCGCTGCCAGATGCGATATTTCTTACCTTCGAAGGTCAAAGCAGGTACTCGCTCACCCAGTTCTTCAGGCGTGGCTTCGACACCAACGATCAAGTCCAAACCATCGCCGGTTGCCGCGACTATTGGAGCGAGCTTGGCCGTCACGGTTTGCCTCGGCAACCCTGTGCCCACGCCGGCGAGTTCGCCATTGACCCGGCCATGGTGGTACGCCACAACCTGTTCCGCTACTAAGTTGCCGGGCGCGATCGAAGCAGGTTCCACTGTGGCGAATATCACCGGCTCGCCGCCCGCGGAGCGAGCCGTGGTGACCCGGGTACCCGCCGGAATGATCAGCGCGCTACTTTGTTCCTTGGCAAGGGTAAAGCGCAGATGGACGTGCGCGGCTGCGGGCGGCGCCAGCTGCACGCCGATCAGGCGCAGCAACTCGACGTATACCTTTTCAGGCAAGCGGTTAACTCGGTATATCAGCAAGCTGGTCAGGTACGTGAACGCTTCCAGCAACACCGTGCCGGGGTCTCCCGCCGAGAGATCGGTCCAGCCACAATCGGAACGCGCAATGAGCGCCTTGGCGCCTTCGAGCAGCTGCTCGAAGCTGCGATTGTCGAGGTTGGGCGAAGGAAGGGACATGTCAGTATGCGCGACCAGAACGCAGGTCGAGGAAAACGCTCAAGTGCTCGGTATCGGCCCTGAAGCGAAGGCGGTATTGCAAATGTATTTCGAGACGATTGGGGTGCAGCTCATCGGGATTGGTGTTGAGTCTGAGAATATCGATGCGCGACTCCCAGCGCTCAATGGCCTGACTGACATAGTGTATTGCCAGGCCCGCGGTGGTGTCATCGTTGGGCGAAAACGCAAGGCGAAACAGACTGCAACCGTACTCAGGCCGCATCACCCGCTCGCCGGGACGGGTACAAATCAGCAGCAGAATCGCTTGCCGAACCGACTCCGCATGGCCAGCAGTTTCTATCCCACCCTTGGGTGAGATGGTCAGCCCGGCCGGTTGCTCTAGGGTACTGAGGCCTCGAAAAGCGAAATGCCATGCCTGGGAGCCAGATGGGTTGGTCATTTCTCACTCACCCAGTGTTGGCCGCTGTCGATGACTATGTATTTGACGACGCCGGGTGGCGTGCCGTCGGTGTAGCCCGTCACGGTGTCTAGGCACACGCTCCTGCCCTGGACGCGGATCCAGTCGGAATAGCCTTCTTGAACCAACAACGTCGTCGTGCAAGGCTTGATCGACGGCCCATAGTTCGGGCAACCCGCGATGGCTTTGCCCTCCGGGTTAGGTCTTACAAGCAGGCGTCGAGAGCCTATCTTGACCAAATCTTGAGTAGGCACGTTTTGTACTTTGCCGAGTTGATGTTTGCAAACCAGCGTCGCAGCTTCGGTGATCCAGAACATTGCGCAGACCTATATTCGTTCGAAGTCAACGAACTTTGCGCGGATCAAGATCTTTTGCCCGGGCGCTTCGATCGTCAACGGTGTCTTGGAGCTCAAAGTCATCGCCTCGGGCGTGAACTCCACCAGGCTACCCCCGCTGTTTTCCAGCCGCACACTGTTGGCAGCATCATTGAGCCGGATGCGTTGCCCGCCCGGCGACATGAAACTGAAGCTCGCGCCCTCGCCCAACACGTCTTGGCCTTCGGGCAAACCAACTTCGCCGTAAACGCCACCGAGTACGATGGT
>JAOTTZ010000141.1 GCA_029864165.1 Burkholderiaceae bacterium | reverse complement strand
ACCGCCGGCTTCGCTTGGCTCTCGCTCGGTACCCCGCGCACAGCGCACCCGCCCGGTCACCCTGACCCAATGGATGAACACCTGCACCACCCGGCAAGAGGCGCTGTACCGTGCGCATACTGAAAGCGGCATGACGATGACAGCCATCGCGGCAGAGTTGGGCTTGAGCGTTGGTCGGGTGAGTCAGCTGATTCGGGTCGGTGGGGGTTTATATTAAAGACCTGACGCCTGTTTCGAGTTCCCATAGATTGCACGCCTAGGTCGCTTGACCCGCCACCGCTGAACAGCAGATGGAGGGTTCGCTGGGCCGATTCCAGTTAAACGAACAGTATTGAGGCTTGACCCCATGTGGGGTAACCCCATGTGGGGTAACCCCATGCGTTGTGACCCCATGCGTTGTGACCTCATGCGTTGTTGCGTCGGTAGAATGGGGCAGTTCGCTGTCGATAACCTCACGGAGAAATCCCATGCAATCCAAGTACATGCAAGCATTGGCTGCCGGAGTCTGTCTGGCGCTCGCCGCCCTCGGTGGCTGCGCAACAGAAAGTTCTCGTAGCGTGGCAGTGGCAAAGGTGGAATCCGCCGCCGCCCCGTACAGCGGAACTCGCGTAAAGGTTTCTGTCGGCAAGTTCGACAACCGCTCAAGCTTCGGGCGAGGTATCTTTTCGGATGGCGTTGACCGGCTCGGGTCGCAAGCTAAGACGACGCTGATTGCGCATCTTCAGCAGTCCCAGCGCTTCAACGTTCTGGACCGGGAGAACCTGTCGGAGACCAAACAGGAGGCCCAGTTCAATGCGAAGGCGCAGACCATTAAAGGTGCTGACTTCGTCGTGACAGGGGACATCTCCGAATTTGGTCGCAAGGAAGTCGGTGATCGCCAACTGTTCGGGCTGCTCGGCCGTGGCAAGACGCAAGTGGCCTACGCGAAAATCACACTCAACATCGTCAACAGCCTCACGTCCGAAGTCGTGTACTCGGTCGGTGGCGCAGGCGAATACGAACTCTCACACCGAGAGGTAATCGGCTTCGGTGGCACGGCGAGCTACGACGCAACCCTCAATGGCAAGGTCTTGGACCTCGCGATGCGTGAAGCGGTTAACCAACTGGTGACCAGTCTCGATAGCGGTCAGTGGGCCGTTTCTCCCCAAGGGGCCAACCAATGATGGGTCTCGCCCGAGTAAGGCTGGGATTCGTCGCAGCGTTGCTCGGGCTGGCGATTTCGGGCTGCGCTAACAAGCCCGCACCGTTGTACCAATGGGAGGGTTATCAGAGGCAAGTCTATGAGTACATGGTGGGCGATGGAACAACGCCTGCGGAGCAGCTCACCACATTGCAGACCCTGGCGGAAAAGGCGCGCGCCGGCGACGCTGCTCTTCCGCCAGGTTTTCGCGCTCATGTCGGCCTACTTCATCTGAAACTGGGGCAAAACGAAGATGCTCGAAGAGCATTCGAGGCGGAGAAGGCTTCGTTTCCCGAGTCGTCACAGTACATGGAGTTCTTGCTCAAGCGCATGAAAGGCGAACAATCATGACCCGGCAGTTAAGCGTGAAAAAAAATGCTTGTTCGTCCGAGACGCATCAGCCGCAGAACGTTGAGCGGTTGGTCCGCATGGCTACGTTGGTTGCCATAACAACTGTTTTTCTTGGCGCGTGCGCAACGCCCCAGAACATCGATTACATGGCTTTTAAGAGCAGCAGCCCAACGTCGATGCTAATCCTTCCGCCTGTAAACGACTCACCCGACATCAAGGCGACGCCGGGCGTAATGGCAACGGCGACCTTGCCTCTTGCAGAGGCTGGCTATTACGTCTTGCCCGTAAGCCTCGCGGAAGAAACTTTCAAGCAAAACGGCATGACCACCCCAACCGATATTCACCAGCTCGCGACGACCAAGTTACGCGAGATCTTCGGTGCGGATGCTGCCGTCTACATTCGCGTCAAGGAATATGGCACGCAGTACCTGGTGTTCGGCAGCGACACGCGGGTGACAGTAGAGGCAAGAATTGTTGACCTCCGCAATGGCCAGCAGATATGGGCCGGGAGCGCAACGGCAAGCTCCACCGAGGGCAACTCGAACAACGATGGCATCGTCGGTATGCTGGTCAAGGCCGTGGTCAACCAGATTGTCAACACTGTGACGGACGCGAGCTACAAGTACGCAGGCATCGCAAACCAGCGGTTGCTAGGCGCACCGATCAAGAACGGCATTCTGTACGGACCGAGGTCGCCAAACTACCAGAAGGATTGATCACTAAGCGCTAAGGCGACGCTGAATAAGTCCCTGCGAGGGCGCGCGCCTTGGTTTGGGATGGGCTGCAAGGCGCAAACCGCAGTCATAGCTTGGGCTATGGCGAGGATTTGCAACGCCGCAGACCGCCCAAAACAAGGATGCACGATCCGCAAGGGACTTTTTCAGCGTTGCCCTAAGTGCGCACGGCACTACGAAACACGATAAAGGCGCAGGGTCACACAAAAGCGCAAGGTCACCCGTTAGCCCCCTCTGTCAAACGGGTCCTAGTTGTTGCTACGCCGGAGAGCGGCAGGGGTTGCGCGCCAGCCCGCGCCGCAAGAGCCATCAGAAGTAGGTGATGTGCTGAGAGTTGCGGATCCATACAACTTCGTCGAACCGGGCCTTGTAGAATTGCCCGTTTTGCAACAGGCTGGTGAAAAAAAACACGCCCAACATCGTCGTCCGAAAAAGGCCACTCGTGAAGGTGTGGAGACCGTTCTCGGTATTTGTAAACTTTACCGGGCCATCCTGGGCCACAATGACATGACCAGGATGAAAGCATCCGTACTCGACTTCCGTGCAATCATCGTTTGGGGACGACCCCGCATCAACCGTCACTTCGACAAACACTGGCGCTGGGATCGCAGCACCGGCGCTAGTCGACAAGTCCAACGCGGCAATCGTTGCCACACAAAGGTACTGACAAAATATTTGCGGCTTAGTCATTTGGTCCGCTCATACTGTTGGTAGTTCAAAGGGGCTGCGCTTCCTCGTTCGCCTAGACGAGGCGCAGCCGCATCGTATCGGACGAAGCTTCGTTCGAAATTAAGCGACAAGGGGCTGGACTGCGAGCAGACCTGGAACGGTTCTGTTGCAGTAACGGCGTGAAGGCAAGTGAAACCGGAAGTCGATTTGCGGATCAGTAAGCCTGGCTGTAGAACTGGGCTGTTGCAGACGCGGTTCGGTTATCGGATACAGAAATTCAGAGGCAGGGGCGAGTTTGCGTAATACAAATGCACTGGGCGTGGCTGCGCCTGCACAACCAAGGATACTCTTATGACACCTCCGAACAGTAACGGCCCAGTGCCTTTTCCGCCCGATCTTGAGGCTCTGGTACGAAGGCAAATGCTGAAGTTTCGGCGGGCTATGCGCTCAGGCGGCCCGCGTGGATTTATCGGATTTGCCGTTATCGCACTCATAATTCTGGGTGCGTGGACGGCCTATTACACGGTGCCGAGCGATTCTGTCGCAGTGGTTCAGCGTTTCGGTAAGTATCTGAAGGAAGTTCCTCCCGGCCTGCATTTCATGTTGCCGTTGGGCATCGATGCGGCGACGATCGTCCCAGTCAAACGGCAGCTGAAGCAGGAATTCGGCTTCTCGACACCGGGCGCTACTGACCCCAGCCAAAGTCCCCGCGATGGCAGGCGGGAAACGGAAATGGTGACCGGTGATTTAAACGCCGCGTTGGTGGAATGGGTGGTTCAGTACCGTATTTCAGACCCGACGAAGTACCTTTTCGAGGTTCGCGAGCCGAGTGAAACGCTACGCTATGTTTCCGAATCGGTGATGCGCGAGGTTGTCGGTGATCGTACCGTGGACGAGGTGATCACTATCGGCCGGCAGGAAATCGAAGTCGACGCGCTGACCAAGATGCAGGCGCTGTCGACGAAGTATGCAATGGGCATCAGCATCGATCAGGTGCAGCTGAAGAACATCAACCCGCCCGAACCGGTGCAGGAGTCGTTCAATGAGGTCAACCAGGCTCAGCAGGAGAAGGAGAAGCTGATCAACGAGGCGCGGCGCGATTACAACAAGGTGATTCCGCTGGCTGAAGGTGAAAAGGATCAACGCATCCGCGAGGCCGATGGCTATCGCCTCAAGCGCATCAACGAAGCAGAAGGCGACGTCGCCCGCTTCAGCGCGCTGTTGGCGCAATACCGCAAGGCCCCGGAGGTCACGCGCCGGCGCATCTATCTCGAGACCCTGCAAGATGTCTTGCCCGGCATACGCTCGAAGATCGTCGTCGATGATCAGATGCGCGGCATTTTGCCGCTGCTCAATCTCGACGCACAAAAAGGAGAAAAGCCATGAACAAGCTCACGCCCGTGGCAGCGCTGGTTGTGCTGGTGATTGGCATCTTAGTGCTAGGTAACTCGATCTATACGGTGAGCGAAGTTGAGCAGATGATCATCACCCAGTTCGGTAAGCCGGTCGGTGTGCCGGTGACGACTGCGGGTCTGAAGATCAAGGTGCCCTTCATCCAGGAACTCAACCCGATCGATAAGCGAGTGCTCGAGTGGGATGGCAATCCGTCCGACATGCCGACCAAGGACAAGCTCTATATATCGGTCGACCTGTTCGCGCGCTGGCGCATCATCGAACCACTCCAGTACTTTTTGCGCCTGCGCGACGAACGCAGTGCGCAATCGCGCCTGGATGACATCCTCGGCAGCGAAACCCGTAACGCGGTCGCCAAACACGAGTTGATCGAAATTATTCGCACGACAAAGGATCGCGAGCCGCTGCGCGATACTCTGCTCACCGACGCGGAACGCAAGCTAGATATGGGGGCGCTGGTTCCTATTCAGAAAGGGCGACAGCTCGTCGAGCAGGAGATTTTTGCTGCGGCTGCTGAGAAGGTGCGCGTGTTTGGCATCGAGTTGCTCGACATACGGTTCAAGCGTATCAACTACAACGAAAGCGTGCGGCCGAAGATCTACGACCGTATGATCAGCGAACGGCGTCAGATCGCGGAACGCTTCCTGTCAGAAGGCAACGGTGAGGCTGCCAGAATCCGCGGCAATCGCGTGCGTGAGCTGAACAAGATCCAGTCTGAAGCGTACCGACAGGTCGAGGAGATCCGCGGCGTCGCAGACGCGAAAGCCACTGAGATCTATGCCAAGGCTTACAACCAGAGCCGCGAGGCGGTCGAGTTCTACGAATTCACGCGCACCATGCAAGCCTACAAGTCCATCATTGCGGACAACACGACGTTGATCCTGTCCACTGACAGCGACATGTTCAAGTTTCTAAAGGGGATGACGCCGAAGGACTAAGCCGAATCACGCCATCGACGGGCGCCTGAGTGAATTCCACGATCAACTACTACAGCGAGGACGTGCAGTAGTAAATACTCGAACTGCCTGACACGCTCGCTGCGCGGTTCGTCGTGCTGACCCGCCGCATGGTTACTCTCGGACCCAACCTTGAATGGCCCCGCACCAGGGTGTTTGGCGAAGGTCTTTTCGAAGGTTCTGTCGCAATAAGCGAGCTCTGATAAGCTGACCGCAGGTTTTGACGACAGGGCGAAGGCGATGATCGAGGCGTCGTGCAAGGTGATCAAGTGGA
>JAOTTZ010000140.1 GCA_029864165.1 Burkholderiaceae bacterium | reverse complement strand
TGCAAGCGTTTGTCGATTGCGAACTTTCCCGCGCGCCAGTGCTGGTAGAGCAAGTCCGCCGGCAGACGATCGACGCCCTACAACGACAAGGTGACGCCGCTGCTGCCCCGTCGCCAGCAGAACGGTCGCTTCGGTTTGATTTGGCTAAGGCACTGTCGCAGCACGCGCAACGCTTCAGCGATAGTTTTGTCAACTCCCTTGGCAATGAAGTTCTGGGCGAACCCGGACAAGCTGGGGCCAGCTCAGCGTTTATTGACTCGCCACGCCCGCTGGCTTTGGTGGACGATGCCTCACTGAGCGTTGATGTGGAGTTGTCGCGCGCGGTAGAACACATCGGTACCGTGGCCGACTGGGAATTGCGCGAGTTACAGACTTTTACGTCCGCGTTAAGTGGGCAGCCCTATGTTTCGGTGGCTTCGAACCCGCTGCGGCCCGAGGCTTTCGCCCACTCGTTGTGGCAGGCGGCACGAGCCTTGGGGCTTTCGCCCACGCACCAAGTGCTGCTCCTGCGTACAGGTTCGGGCATATTGGCCTCGGCCGTGCAGCGTACCTGCGCCGCTGCATGCAGCCGCCTCGAGATGGAGGGCGTTCAACCCAGTCAGTACGCTTACCGCACCGGTACGCAGCACGGTGGCAACGTAAACCGCGACGACACATTGAGCAGTTTGCTTAAATATTTGCCCGCCGAGGGCCAGGCCGAGGCCGGTTCTCCGCAGCGTAAAGCAAGCTCACAACCCGAAGAGTTGCTTAACCGGCTGCTACAGGTCATTACTCAAGACACCTATATGCACCCCGAAGTGCGTGCCATGCTAGGCCGTTTGCAATCCTCGGCGAAAAAATTGGTGCGGCATGACGCGACGATATTCACGGACGCAGACCATCCACTGTGGAAGTTGATCGACGCGTTTGCTTTTCAGAGCGCAACACACCCGAACCCCGCCGATCCTGGCCTGACGGCATGGCTTGGATTTGCGGGTGACTTGATCACCGCCATGCAGTCAGAACCGCTGCACGATGAGGAGATGTTCAAGCGCACCGAGGAACAATTAAATGCCTACGCTGCGGCACAGTTCAATGCAAAGCTGCAGCAAGTTTCCGGTGACATCGCTATTCTGAAGCGGATCGATCTGCGCACCGAATCAGCCAACGAGTTACTGGATGCTGCGGGGATGGAAACCGTTCCGGCCGCGTTGCTGGACAGCGCCCCCGCCGCGGACGACCAAGAGCAGGTCGCGCGGTGGTTGGAGAGTCAAAAGCCAGGTCAGTGGTGCCGCGTTTACATGCATGGCCGATGGATGGTGACGCGGTTGCTATGGCGCAGCGAATCGGGTGACCGGTGGTTGATCTCCGGCCAACCTCCAAAACGCTGCGAGGCGCTTTCGCGGTCCGCCATGATGCGTCTGCGGGCCGAGTGGCTGATACGTGGCTTTGTCGAGCGCGACCTGGTGCTGCGCGCCGCCCGTCGCCTTGCGGCCATCACCGCATCCGCGTGAGGCGTTCAGACACAACAGTTCTTGTGGACCGCTGGGCATTGTGCAGGCTTGACGCCTGTACTTGATTTTTAACCCGGCGTCGCCATTTCCAGCCAATCGCCCGATTCCCACGCCGTCGAGCGTGGCCCAACACCATGAGCAAACAAACCCTTGCCTTCCAAGCCGAAGTACAGCAAATCCTGCACTTGGTGACGCATTCGCTGTACTCGAACAAGGAAATCTTCCTGCGTGAGCTGATTTCCAATGCTTCAGACGCCTGCGACAAGTTGCGCTTCGAGGCGCTGAACGATTCCGCGCTGTATGAGGACGCGCCCAATCTTGAAGTGCGGGTGCTGGTAGACAAAGACGCACGCACGCTGACCATCCGCGATAACGGCGTTGGCTTGTCGCTCGACGAAGCAGTCTCACATTTAGGAACTATCGCCAAGAGCGGTACGCGCGAGTTCGTGCACCGCCTAGAAGGCGAGCAAAAGAAAGACGCCAATTTGATCGGCCAGTTTGGTGTGGGCTTTTACAGCGGCTTCATCGTCGCCGATCGCTTGAGTGTTGAATCGCGTCGCGCCGGATTACCTGCGGATCAGGGTGTGCGCTGGGTATCTCAGGGTGTAGGCGACTTTGAAGTCGAGCACATCACGCGCGCCGAGCGCGGCACCGACGTCACCGTGCATCTGCGCGAAGGCGAGGACGAGTTTTTGACACGCCGGAAGTTGAAAGCCATCATCAGCAAATACTCCGACCATATCTCGCTGCCTATCCTGATGCAAAAAGAGGAGTGGAACGCCGAGAAGAGCGAGTATGTGCTCAAGGATGAGTGGGAGACGGTCAACAAGGCCGCAGCACTTTGGGCGCGACCCAAGAGCGAGATCACACCCGAGCAGTATCAGGAGTTCTACAAACAAATCAGCTTTGACAGCGAGCCGCCGCTGGCGTACACGCACAACCGCGTTGAAGGTCGCAGTGACTATACGCAGCTGCTGTTTATTCCCGCCAAGGCGCCCTTTGATCTATGGAACCGCGACAAACGTGGCGGCGTGAAGCTCTACGTTAAGCGCGTCTTCATCATGGACGACGCAGAAGCGTTGGTCCCGGTATACCTGCGCTTCGTCAAAGGTGTGATCGATAGCGCGGACTTGCCGCTCAATGTATCGCGCGAGTTGCTGCAAGAAAGCCGCGACGTCAAAGCCATACGCGAAGGATCGACCAAGCGCGTGTTGACGATGCTGGAGGATCTGGCCAACAGTGAAGATGCCGCGCAGCGCGATAAGTACACCGCCTTTTGGGCCGACTTCGGCGCCGTGCTGAAGGAGGGCGTCGGTGAAGACCATGCCAACCAGGAGCGTTTGGCCAAGCTGCTGCGATTTGTCTCCACACACGCCGACAGCGGGGTTTCGTTTGCCGATTACGTGAGCCGCATGAAGGAAGGGCAGGACGTTATTTACTACATCACGGCGGACACGCTGGCCGCGGCCAAGAGCAGTCCCCAGTTGGAGATTTTTCGCAAGAAGGGCATCGAAGTATTGCTACTGGCCGATCGGGTCGATGAATGGATGTTGAGCCATTTGTACGAATTCGACGGTAAGGCGCTGCAAAGCGTGGCGCGAGGCTCGGTCGATTTGGGCAAGCTGCAGGACGAAGAAGAAAAAAAGCAAGGGGAAGCTGCGGCAGAGGCTTTCAAACCCTTGCTCGAACGCTTGAAGGCGACGTTGAAGGAGCGCGCAAAGGACGTTCGCGTTACCACACGCCTGGTCGATTCTCCGGCTTGCTTGGTGGCGGAAGACGGCGACATGAGCTCGCACCTGTCGCGCCTACTCAAGCAAGCCGGTCAAAGCGCGCCAAAGACGCAACCGGTGCTCGAGGTCAATGCTGAACATGCACTGGTCAAGCGCTTGCAGTCGAGCGAGCATTTCGACGAACTCGCACATATCCTGTTCGACCAAGCACTCTTGGCCGAGGGTGGGCAACTCGACGACCCCGCCAGTTACGTCAAACGGGTCAACGCGCTGCTGACCGACTGATCGCGCATGGCGTCGATCTGCTCGTTGAGCTGGATGGTTTGCTGGCTCCAGTAGGCCGGACCTTCGAACCACGGAAAGGCGAGCGGGAACGCCGGGTCGCTCCAGCGCCGCGCCAGCCAGGCGCTATGGTGTATGAGTCGCAATGTGCGCAGCGGCTCGATCAAGCGCAACTCGCGGCGGTCGAAGTCCGTGAAGTTTTCGTAGCCCGACAGCACCGTGGCGATCTGACCCGTCATGCTGGCGTGATCGCCTGACAGCAACATCCACAAGTCTTGTATCGCCGGCCCGGTGATTGCGTCGTCCAGGTCAACGAAATGCGGCCCGGCCTCGCTCCACAAAATGTTGCCCGGGTGGCAGTCGCCGTGCAGGCGCAAGGTTCGCGATTCGGGCCGGCTCTCAAACGCCTCGCGCACTTGGTCTAGTGCGGTGTTGACCGCGCGCAGCCAGTCGGGCAGCACCTGTGGTGACACCCATTCATGCTCCAGCAAGAAGTCGCGCGGACCGCTGCCGAAGGTGGCGATGTCGAGTTTGCCTCTGTGCGCGAACGCCCGGGTGCGGCCGACGGCGTGCATGCGGCCAATGAAGCGGCCAATCCATTCCAGCGTCTGTGCGTGTTCCAGCTCGGGCGCGCGGCCCGATCGGCGCTCGGACACGCTGTAGCGGTGGCCGCAAGTGTGCGCTAGCGTGGAGGGCCGCCCGGTAACCCTGGTCGGGTGGCGCGAGGGCACGTGAACTAGCAAGGTTTTGAAGCCAACGACCGGTACTTCATGCGCCACCAACTCGGCCGTAAACGAGTGCTCTTCGAGAATCTGTGCGTCGCTCCAACGGCCCGGCCGATAAAACTTCGCGACGACCACGTCGCCCGTTTCCAGGTACACCTGGAACACGCGGTTCTCGTAAGAATTCAGCTGTAGCAGCCGGCCGTCGCCACGCAGGCCAACGGCCTCTAGCGCGTCGAGCACGGCTTCAGGGGTCAGGCCGGCGAAGGGGGGGTCTGTGCTTTGTGGTGGCAAGTCCGGCGCGGTCACGCCTGCATCGTACGATGCAGGCGTGTAACTGCCGGCGAGCTGAACGGCTATACTCACTCCTCTTCCGAATCTGGTTCCGGGAGGATTCGCTGGTCAAGCTTATTGAACAGCGACCCGTTCGGTCTGAGAGGCCGCTCTTGAATAAGCGGTACCGAAGGCGGAACACGCACAGCGTGCAAGGAACCTGCCCCATGCCTTTGGTTGATGCACATACTTGCATTAGCTTGGGCGATATGAAAGTAACTCATGAAGACCTTCAGCGCCAAGCCGGCCGAAGTGACGCACGAGTGGTTTGTGATTGACGCCACCGACAAGGTGCTCGGACGTGTTGCCAGCGAAGTGGCACGCCGTTTGCGTGGCAAGCACAAGGCCATCTACACGCCTCACGTCGATACCGGTGATTTCATAGTCATTGTCAACGCCGACAAGATCCGAGTCACCGGCAACAAGGCCACCGACAAGGTGTACTACCGGCATTCGGGTTATCCCGGCGGCATCCGCGCCACGACGTTCAAGCAGATGCAAGCCAAGCACCCAGGCCGGGCGTTGGAGAAAGCCGTCAAGGGCATGTTGCCCAAGGGGCCGCTGGGTTTTGCAATGGCCAAAAAGCTCAAGGTGTATGCCGGTGCCGCGCACCCGCACACCGCACAGCAGCCCAAAGCGCTTCAACTTTAGGGGACTCTAGCAATGATTGGAAATTGGAACTATGGCACCGGGCGCCGCAAGTCTTCGGTCGCGCGCGTGTTCATGAAAAAGGGGACGGGCCAAATTCTTGTCAATGGCCGGGCCGTTGACGACTACTTCGGTCGTCAGACCTCGATCATGATCGTCAAGCAGCCGCTGGTGCTGACCAACAACGACAGCGCTTTCGACATCAAGGTCAACGTGTTTGGCGGCGGGGAATCGGGCCAAGCCGGCGCCGTGCGCCACGGCGTGACGCGGGCGCTGATCGACTACGATCCCGCGCTCAAGCCGGACTTGAGCAAGGCTGGCTTCGTCACACGCGATGCGCGTGAAGTCGAGCGCAAGAAAGTCGGTCTGCACGGAGCGCGACGGCGCAAACAATTCAGCAAACGCTGATCGATTCGAGTTCCGCTATTCAAAG
>JAOTTZ010000139.1 GCA_029864165.1 Burkholderiaceae bacterium | reverse complement strand
GTCAACAGGCCCTAGCGACTGGCACGGCACTGGTTGATTTCTATCAACACATGCGCCAGACCGGGCAGGCCATCGAGTCGCGCGCGATACGTGTCGGCATTGGCGGGCGCGTCGGCGACCAGCGTGGCCGCGCACGCGAAGGCCTCATTGCCTACACGCCATAAATGAAGATCGGCTACTTTGGCGTCGCCGTCGCTCTCCAACTGTTGACGCACTTGGGCTGCCAGTGGGTGGTCCATCTCGCGATCCAGCAAAACCGTGGCGCACTGCACGATGAGGTTGCGCGCCCACCAAGCGATCATGCCGGCACCCAGCAAGCCCACCAGCGGATCGACTTCTAGCCAGCCCAGCCATTTGCCTGTCACCAGTGCGGCGATGGCCAGCACGGAAGTAGCGGCGTCAGCGAGCACATGGGTGTACGCCGCGTGGCGGTTCAAGTCGTGGTCGGCCGAGGTTTGGGCGCGGTGCTGCGCTTGCTCGTGCTGATGCGGGCGCGCGCCGCTGCCACAAGCATCGACCGGACCTGCGCCGTGGGAGTGCGCCGCGTGCCGTGCATGGAGCAACCAGGCGCAGACCAGGTTCACCAGCAACCCCACCACGGCGACGATCAACGACTCGTTGTAGGCGATCGGTGCCGGGTTGGAGAATCGTGACACCGACTCGACCACAATGCCCAGGGCCACCACAGCCAGCAGCACCGCGCTGGTGTAGGCGCCCAGCACCTCGACTTTCCACGGGCCCAGGCTAAAGCGCGCGTCGCGCGCCCAGCGCCTTGCGAGCCAGTAGCTGACGCCCGTAATGCCTATGGCCACTGCGTGCGTGCCCATGTGCCAACCGTCGGCCAGCAGCGCCATCGAATTCCACCACCAGCCGGCGCCGATCTCCGCGACCATCGTCACCAGGGTAAGCGTCACCACTGCCCATACTCTGCGTTCGGCCGCAGTGCGATCGGGCGCAAAGACGTGGGCGTGCTGCCAGGGGGCGAGGGCGTGTTGGTGCATAGTGCACGGGTCCGGTTGGTGGGGGTACTGACGTGGGTGGTGATCGGGGCGCCGCGGCGCGACCGCTGCGGATGCGCACCACCGCCCGCGCGCGCTAGCCCAGCACGCGCAACAACCAGCCGTTCAGGTCGGCGACCTCCTGCGGACACACCGAATGCTGCATCGGGTACTCGTGCCACTCTACCGGATAACCGAGCGCCTGCAATGCATCGCGCGACGCCACAGCGCTGGCCAGTGGTATCAAGGCGTCTTCGCGCCCGTGGGCCAGGAAAATCGGCAGTTCGAGGTTGGCGGCGCTGCGCTCGGCCTTTGTCTGGTCGGACAGTGGCAAGTAGCCCGACAACCCCGCCAGCCCGGCCAGCCGCGTGTTGTGGCGCAGGCCGACCAGCAGCGTCATCGCGCAGCCCTGAGAAAAGCCCATGAGGACGATGCGCTCAGCCGGCACCCCGCGCTCGCGTTCGCGCGCGATCAGGTCCTCGACCAAACGCTGCGCTTGGCGCAACCCGGCTTCATCCTCGCGCTTGTCGAAGGTGGTGTCCAGCAGGTCAAACCAGGCCCGCATCTCGTAGCCGCCGTTGAGGGTGACGGGGCGTACCGGCGCGCTCGGAAACACAAAGCGCACGCTGCCCACGCGGGCGAGGTCTAACTCACCGCAAATCGGGACGAAGTCTCTACCGTCCGCGCCCAAACCATGCAGCACGATGACGCTGGCAACCGGGTCGTCGCCGGTGGCCGTTTCGATAGCTTCGAGCGACATCGCAGATCGGTGCTTACTTGGGCGGGTCGGCGTTGACAACGCCACCCACGGTTAACAAGCCGCGGCGATTGTCTATGCCGTCACGGCGGCCAGGCATGCGTTGCACTTGCCTAAACCGCGCATTTGTGGGTCTGGCTTACCGTCGCCGGTTTTGAAGTTAGCCTGGCAGCGCCGACAGACGTACATTTTGGAACTGGACATCATGGGCTTGACCCCGGGCTCGCCCAGGGGACGGGCTGCGGTGTACTCGGCTTGCGTTTGGCGCAGCTTTTGTGTGCTGGCGGGTCGGGGCGTGGATGCGGAGCGTGGGTTGGCCATGGTTCGTCGTTAAAAGTGACAAGGTTAAACCAGCAGCGCGGGCTGCCTGCGAGCGCTAATTGTCCGCTCTTTGAGCAAACTCTGCTTGCCCGGCGAAAAAGGCCTTACTCTGGCGGGGCTCGCGCGACGACATTGCGCTGCATTGCGTTTTGCGCTTGCAGCGCTCAACCGGGGCCGCGCAATTCTCGGCGCAAAACCTTGCCCACGGCAGTTTTCGGCAGTGTGGTACGGAACTCGACTATTTTAGGCCGTTTGTAGCGGGTCAAGTTGGTTTCGCAATACGCGTGCACCTGCGCGTCGCTGAGCGAGGGCTCGGCGCGCACCAGGACCAGTTTGACGGCTTCACCGGTTTCGGCATCGGCTACGCCGACGGCCGCACACTCCAAAACACCAGCCATTCGCGAGACCACGTCTTCCACCTCGCTGGGGTAGACCTTGAAGCCGCTGACGATGATCATGTCTTTCTTGCGGTCGACGACCGTGACATAGCCGCGGTCATCCATGGTCCCTATGTCGCCGCTGCGAAAGAAACCGTCTGGCGTCATCGCTAAAGCCGTTTCTTCAGGGTGCTGCCAGTAGCCCGACATCACCTGCGGGCCGCGAATGGCGATTTCGCCTCGGGTACCCAAGGGTACTTCGTTGCCGTCGTCGTCGAGCAGCTTGACCTCTGTGTTGGGCAACGGTAGGCCGATGGTGCCGGTGAAGACGGGGCGATCGATGGGGTTGCAGGTCACGCCGGGCGAGGTTTCACTCAAGCCGTAGGCTTCGCAGATCGCGCAACCTGTCTTTTCCAACCACCGGTCGGCGGTGACTTGCTGTACCGCCATGCCGCCGCCGATGCTGATTCTGAGGCGACTCCAATCCACACGTTGGAAGTCCGGGTGCCGCAGCACGGCGTTATACAAGGTGTTGACCGCAGGAAAACTGTGGAACTTGTAGCGCGCCAAGTCTTTGAGCATGCCGGCAATGTCACGCGGGTTGACGATCAAAATATTGCAGCCGCCCATGCGCATCGACAGCATCATGTTGAACGTGAAAGCGAAGATGTGGTACAGCGGCAGCGCACAGACAGTGACGATTTGTTCACCGGCTGGAATGTCCTTCAGCGCAGGCTGGTACCAAGCCTCGGCTTGCAGCGCACTGGCCACCAGGTTGCGATGCAGCAGCACGGCACCTTTGCTTACGCCGGTGGTGCCGCCCGTGTACTGCAGCACCGCCATGTCGTCGGGATTGGCCGCTGCCGCGCGCAAAGCCATGCCGCGCCCACGCGCGATGGCAGTATTGAAACGCACTGCGCCGGTAAGCTCGAACGCTGGCACCATCTTCTTCACACGACGAACGACAAAGTTGACAATCTGCGCCTTCGGGGCGCCGAGCATGTCCCCCAGCGCGGCCAGAATCACCTTCTCAGTGGGCAGCTTGGCGATCACCTGCTGCAGCGTGGCGGCAAAGTTCTCGACGATGATGATGGCCTTGGCACCCGAATCCTGGAGCTGATATTCAAGCTCACGCGGTGTGTACAGGGGGTTCACGTTCACCACCACCAAGCCGGCGCGCAAAATAGCGGCCACTGCTACCGGGTACTGCGGCACGTTGGGCATCATGATGGCCACACGGTCGCCTTTTTCCAGTTTCAGGCTTTGCAGGTAGGCGGCCAAGGCACGAGACAGGTCATCGATCAGTCCGTAGCTGAACGACTTGCCCATGAACTTGTAGGCGCTGGCCGCGCGGTACTTCTTGAAGCTGTCGTCCAGCAAGCCGACCAGCGATGTGTACTGCGTGACGTTGATCTCGGCCGGAACCCCCGCCGGGTAATGCTTGAGCCAGTTCTTTTCCATCGCGGTCTCCAGATTACGGCCTGCTTGACATAGCGTCGACGCCCCAGTGGCCTTGCTCGCGATTGTAGGAACCGATACAGGCGCCCACTTGTGATGATTAGGCGATATCTAGGCATGCGAGAGCTTTTTGCCGCAACGTACAGATGCGAAAAGCCGCATCAGCCGCCGCGAATAACTCAAGTAACGAGTCTTTGTAGCACTTTTCCGGTTAAAGATCACGGTCTTTGTGCCGAAAATCCCGGGCATGGATGGCGTTCAGCGCGACCGCCATCCAAGGCGGCCCCGTATCACTGCCCAGGCTCCTTCGACCCCGCTGCACACAAAAAGGCCCCTCGCATGAACCCAGACACCCCTGTCGCTGGCCAAGCGACGCAGGCAGCCGTTGCTGGGAACACTTCGGCTGCCGTTTCCACCCAGATCCGCGAATTTCTCGCCTTCAAGCTCGGTGCTGAAGAGTACGGCATCGACATCCTGCGCGTGCAGGAGATTCGTTCCTACGAAGAACCCACGCGCATCGCCAACGCGCCGCCCTTTATCAAGGGCGTGGTCAACCTGCGCGGCGTCATCGTCCCCATCATCGACATGCGGGTCAAGTTCAACCTTGAAAGTGTCAACTACGACAGCGTCACCGTGGTGATCGTGCTCAACATTGGCGCGCGCGTCGTCGGCATGGTGGTTGATGCCGTCTCCGACGTCATCACGCTCACGCCCGAACAACTGCGCCCGGTGCCCGCGTTCAACTCGGCCATTCAGAGCGAACACCTGTTGGCCATAGGCGCGGTCGAGGGCCGCATGCTGATTCTGGTCGACATCGAAAAACTCATGACCAGCGCCGAGATGGGGTTGGTCGAACAAGCCCTGCACTGAACCGTTTCCGCTTCCTTCAATCTTCCAGCGCGTTGCGATGCGTAGTCAATTATCAGAGGTCAGTACCATGAAGATACTCAAATCCCTGCGTTGGTCGATATTCCTGCTGGGTGCCATCGGCGTCGCCGCGGCCTTGTTGGTGTCTGTTCAGGGCCACTGGCTGCAAGACCGGATGAGCCAGCAGGCCAGAGAGGTGTTCGTCTCCAAGGACGTGGTCGCCGACATCCTGCCGCCGCCGATGTACCTGATCGAGATCAGGCTGGTCTTGTCGGAAGCGCTAGAAGGCACGATAGACGGCGCCGAGGCCAAGAAGCTGGTCGACCGGCTGGTTTCGGAGTACGAAGCCCGCGTCGAGTACTGGACCAAGAATCCCCCCTACGGGCTTGAGCGCCAGTTGTTGGGCCGTCAGCACGAAGCTGCGCAGAAGTTCATCGCTGCCGCACAGACCAAGATCATCGACAACCTGCTCAGCGGCAACACCGACGTTGCGCGGAACAACCTGGTGCAGGTGCACGCTTTGTATCTTGAGCATCGCCTTGGCGTGGATGAGACTGTCGCCGCCGGCACGCAATTTGCGACCGCGTCGATAGACGGGTTTGACGGTACCCATGCTAAGGCTGGCGCGATTGCGCTGAGCATGGCCATCGCGGCCGTCGCACTGGTGCTGTTTTTCTATCGGTTGGTGCTGCGCAGCATACAAGGGCCTGTCGAGCGGTGCACCCGGCAAGCCAGGCAGATCGCCGATGGCGACTTGGTAGCGCGCGAGGAGGCCGACCGCAGCCGTAGAGACGTCCTCGGCGAACTGGAGCGGGCCCTCTCGGACATGCGAGGCAATCTGGCCGAAATCGTGGGCGGTGTGCGCCAG
>JAOTTZ010000138.1 GCA_029864165.1 Burkholderiaceae bacterium | reverse complement strand
ACGCGGGCCGGTATGGCTAGGCACATGGCAGCAACTCCTTTCTGGGCGCCGTGGCTTGGGGATGGCTTGTGCGATGGGTATGTGCGGCCACCCACGCCTGGCCGAGCGCCAAGCCGGCATCACCACAATCAACCCCAGTCGGCATAAGCACGTGCAAACGCTGCTGCTCCAGCGCGGCCTTCAATCTTTGCGTCAATACTTTGTTGAAGAAGCAGCCACCACCCAACACGATCGCACGCGTGTCCGCCTGCGCCGCAGCACGGCTGGCCGCTAGCGCCAGCGAATCGGCCAACACCAGGTGAAACAACGCAGCACCTTCCGCGGCGGCTTCGGTTTGTACCCGAGCGCCTAGCTCGAACAGCCGCGACAGCAGTGGCCGCAGATCGATAACCTCACCAGCCACTGATACATAGCGGTCGGTGTCGGGCGCAGCGCAGCTTGAGAGCCAGCTCGTTGCCAATTGCTCCAGCGCGATGGCCGCTTCAGCTTCATGCGTCTGCTTCACGCACAGGCCGAGTGCGCCCGCGGCCGCATCAAACCATCGGCCTGCGCTCGTCGTCAGCGGCGCGTTGAGCCCACGCTGCAATAGCGTGTGAACCATGCGCGCCGCCGGCTCGCCCACGTTGGGCCCGAAGCGGGGCACAATCTCAACGGCGCGGCCCATGCTGAACAAGGCCGCTGCCGCCATGCGCCAAGGTTCGCGCGCCGCCGCATCACCACCGGGCAGCGCGAGCGCTGACAGGTGCCCGAGCCGACGCCACTGCGTGCCATGCACCCACAGCAGTTCGCCGCCCCAAGCGCCGCCGTCGGTACCGACGCCTAAGCCATCCAACGCCAGCCCTATGACCGGACCGGCCATGCCACGCTCAGCCAGCGCCACGCCGATATGTGCGTGGTGGTGCTGCACGCCGATAGCAGGCACGCCAAGGCGCTGAGCGACTCGAACGGCAAGCTGCGTGCTGTAAAAGTCAGGGTGCAAATCGTGCGCCACCGCGTCGATGCAACCGTCTGCGACGGACAGCAGCTCGGTGACCGATTGCTCCAGCGCAACGCAAGCCTGCGCCGTCGAGAGGTCGCCGTGGGGCACCGACCAACGCACATCGTCGTGCCGCAGCAAGCAAGCGGTGTTTTTTAGCCAGGCACCGCAGGCGAGTATGCAGGGAAGGCTCATGGTCGGCAGGCCCTTGCCCCATCGTGACTCGCGATGCCAGCCTGCTGCGTACCGTGCAGCACCCAGGCTAGCCACTCTTTCATGCCTTGGCCGGTGCTGGCGCTGAGTTGCAGCACTTCGATGTGCGGGTTCACGCGCCGCGCGTACGCTACGCAGCGCCCCACATCGAAGTGCAAGTGCGGCAAGAGGTCTATTTTGCTCAGCACCATCACCTTGGCAGCAGCGAACATATCGGCATATTTGAGCGGTTTGTCTTCGCCCTCGGTGACCGACAAGATGACGACCTTGGCTGCCTCGCCCAAGTCCCACATCGCGGGGCATACAAGGTTGCCGACGTTCTCGATAAAGAGCAGGCTGCGCGCATGCGCGTGGTCGCGTTCGTGCGAGTGATGGTGCGAGTGATGGTGAGAGTGCGAACCGGTGTGCAAGGCAAGACGCGCAAACGCATCGCGCACCATGAGCGCGTCAAGGTGACAGCCCTTGCCGGTGTTGACCTGAATGGCTTGTGCGCCCGTGGCACGTATGCGGTCGGCGTCGAAACTGGTTTGCTGGTCGCCTTCGATCACGGCAACTTCCATGGCCGGGGCGCGTTTGCGCAGCGCTGCAATCGTGGCGCACAACAAGCTGGTTTTCCCCGAGCCGGGGCTGGACAATAGATTCAGCGCCGTTACACCGTGCGACTCGAAGTGCCGCCGGTTGTGTTGCGCGACGCAGTTGTTCTCGCCAAGCACGTCGGCTTCGAGCTTGATAACGCGCTGCGGGCTCATGCCCGGCACGGAGACGCGGGCCGGGCCGGCGCCGTAGTCGAGACCAGCGTGTGAATGCACAGGTGCTTCGAGCGCCGCAGCGTGAGCGCGGGCTGGCGCCACCGCGGACTGCCCTGGTTCACCACATCCACAAACGACACACATCGCTAACCCTCCACCAGCATATCGACCACCCGCAACTCGGTGCCGCTGGTGGCCTCGACCTGAAAACTACCGCACAGCGGGCAGGGCAAAGCGCGTTGCTCGATTTCGACCTCGCGCTCGCAAGCGGCGCACCTGCCGATCGCGGCGCGCTCGGCGATGTCTATCGTCGCGCCCTCCAGGCAAGTGCCCGGCGCTAGCGCATCGAGCGCAAAGCGCAGCGCTTGTGTCTCGACACCGGCCAAGCGTCCAGCCTCGATGCGCAGCGCTGCAACATGACGGAAGCTCTCGCGCGCTGCCGCATCCTCCACCAGTTGGAGTATGGACCCGGCCAGACTCATTTCATGCATAAACCATCGCCACATCAGATGCCAACCAGTTCAGTGTCCACGACAGCGCCTGCTCTAGGTTCGACAGCGCCGCATCGCTCAGCGGTTCGCCAAGTTCGAAACGCTCGCCATATATAGCCAGTTGCGTGCAAGACGGGGGCTCGATGCCCTGCACATCCCGGTACACCTGCAACAGCGACGCGGGCGACAGCGCATGCGTCGTGAAACTCTGGTCGCGCAACGGCAGCAGCGACGAAACTTCGAACGGGTGGGCGCACGACGTGGATGCATCGACGAACAATACTTGGTCGCGGCCTATCAGGTCGAGTGCATGTTCAACTTGCAGCTGAAAATCGGTCAGCAATTCGACGCGCCCGAGCATGGCCGGCGTGAGTAAGTCCTGCAACCGCTCGATGAACACCGGCCCCAGCGCATCGTCGCCGCGGCTGGGGTTACCCCAGCCAAAGATGAGGACTGACGCGGCTTGTTTCACGCCACCGGTTCCCGATCGACGTCACGCCGCAAGACGCCATCTGCGTCCTTGGTCAGCCGGTCTATCAGTTCGCCCTCTGACCCGACCAACGCCACCGCAAGGGGCATTTTGCCCAGTGCATGCGTGGAGCACGACAAGCATGGGTCGTAAGCGCGGACGGCGATCTCGATGTGGTTCAACAGGCCTTCGGTGAGTTCGCGGCCGTCCAGGTACTGCCGCGCCACTTGGCGTACCGCCTCGTTCATCGCTTGGTTGTTGTGCGTGGTGGCAACGATAAGGTTGCACATCTTCACCAAATCGTCTTCGCCCACCTCGTAGTGATGTATCAAAGTCCCGCGCGGCGCCTCTATCATGCCGACACCCGCTCGGCCACGCGGCCCACTGGCCGTCAAGTCACCGGCAAGGATATCGGGGTCCTCGAGCAGCTCCGCGATCACCTCCATGCTGTGCAGCGCCTCGATCATGCGCGCCCAGTGGTAGGCCAGCGTCGCGTGGATGGGCGCCCCCTTGCCCCAGTCTATGAACTCGCGGCGCTGTGCCTCAGCCAGGGGGCTGGGGATGAAATCGCAGTTCTGCACCCGCGCCAACGGCCCCACGCGATACCAGCCGACTTCGGAACCGAGGCTTTTCAGGTAAGGGAACTTCATGTAGGTCCAGGGGCGCACTTCTTCCTCGATCAAGTCGAGGTAGCGCTGATCGTTGGCGCCATCGAGAATGAATTGCCCGTCGGCATCGCGCGCGCGCAGCACGCCGTCGTACAACTCCATGGCACCATCGGCACGCACCAGCGACAGCATGTTGGAGCGAAAGCGGCCGAAGCTGTCGTAGAGCAGAGGGTTTTGCGCGTGCAACTGCTTGGCGATGCTGACCGCATCTTGTGCCCAGGCGATCATCTGGCCCACGTCGCGCCGCAGCAGCGCGTGATCTTCGGCACTGACGTGCTTGTTCACGCCGCCCGGCACCGACCCCGTGCCGTGCACACGCCTGCCCGCTGTTGCGCGTATGACTTCTTGGCCGAACTTGCGCAGCATGACGCCTTTTTTGGCAATGTCGGGGTGCGCTTGCGCCACGCCGACGATGTTGCGGCGGTTGACTTCTGAATCGAAACCGAACAGCAAGTCGGGCGACGAGAGGTGAAAAAAGTGCAGCGCGTGGGACTGCATCACTTGCCCGTAGTGCATGAGCCGCCTGATTTTGTTGGCCGAGGGCGTGACGGGCGATGCGCCCACGACAGGGTCGAGCGCTTTGGACGCCGCCAGGTGGTGCGATACCGGGCAGATGCCGCACAACCGCTGCACCATCACCGGCACCTCCCAGTAAGGTCTGCCCTCGACGAACTTCTCGAAACCGCGGAACTCAACGATGTGCAGCCGCACTTGGTGAACGCGGTGGCGATCGTCCAGCAAAATCGTCACCTTGCCGTGACCTTCGACGCGGGAGATGGGGTCGATGGCGACGCGGCGCAGTCCTTGTGGACGGGTGGCAGTTTCGAGGTCAAAGCTCATTGAACTGCTCAGTCGTATTGAATCTGCCCGCGGCCGAGGTGCGGCGTGCGTCCAGCCATCAGGTCGTTGAGGAAAACCCAGAACGCGTCAGCCGACGGTGGGCAGCCGGGCAAAAAGTAATCCACGTGCACCACCTCGTGTATAGGGTGCACCTTGTTCAATAGCAGCGGCAGTTCGGGGTCATTCGGTACCTCGTTGCCGGCACTCAAGCCAGTGTGGGTGCGGTAAGCGCCTGTGAGGATGTTGCCCAGGTCGAGGTGGTTGCGCTGTGCCGGCAAACCGCCGGTGATGGCGCACGCGCCGACGGCGACCAGGGTCTTGCAGTGAACACGGAAATCGCGCAGCACTTGTACGTTATCGGCATTGCACAACCCGCCTTCGATCAAGCCGATGTCGCAGCGGCTGACGTCCTTGATGTCGGTAAAAGGCGAGCGGTCGAATTCGATTTGCTCGATCAAGTCGAACAAGCGCTCGTCGATGTCCAAGAACGACGTGTGGCAACCGAAACAGCCTGCCAGCGAGACGGTGGCGACTTTGAACTTGCGCGGTGGGTGCGATGGCAAGGGATTCATGACGGTTCATCTCCCTGCTCTGACACCGGTTCAATATCGTAGCGGCGTTGGCCGATGGGAATCACAAAGCCGCACCGCTTGGGCAGGATCACGCCGACGGGGCAGACGTTCATCGCGTGATCGGCAAGCGCCATGTCGGTATCAACCAGCTTGCCGCTGGTACTGTTGACCAGCAGGCGCGCGCCAATACCGTTGCCACCAATGGCGAAAATATTCTTGCCATCGACTTCGCTGCTTGCACGCACGCAAAGTTCGCAAAGTATGCAGCGGTTGAAGTCGAGCATGATGTCGGGATGACTGGCATCGACCGGGCGGTTTGGGTAGAACTCCTCGAAGTGCGGGCCCTCCATGCCCATCTCATAGGCTGTGGCCTGCAACAAGCAGTTGCCGCTCTTCTCGCACGACGGGCAAAAGTGGTTACCTTCGACAAACAGCATTTGCAGCAGCGTTTTGCGCTGTGCGTTCAACTCATCCGTTTGGCTCTCCACCGCAAGTCCGGCCGTGGCTTGCGTGCTGCACGCGGCCACCGCGCGGCCGTTAGCCTTGACGATGCAGACCCGGCACGAACCATGCGGCTTGAACTCTGGGCGCCAGCACAGGTGCGGGATGTAGAGGCGCGCGCGGCTGGCCGCAGCAAGTATGGTTTCGCCGGCTTGAAACTCGACCTCTACGCCGTCGAGGGCAAAGCTGGCCTTGTCAGTATCGTTGCCGTTCATGCTAGTGTAGTGTTGCACGCTATTCAGCACTTAAAAACTGCGCCTTTGGCCCCATAGCGTCGTTACAAATCCTCGCAATAGCTTTGGCTATTGCTGTGGTTTGTGCCTAGCTACAGGCC
>JAOTTZ010000137.1 GCA_029864165.1 Burkholderiaceae bacterium | reverse complement strand
ACTGGGCACCCGCGGCGGCTCGAAAAACCTGACGTTGAGATTCACCATCGGCCGTACCCGGTCCAGCGCAACGCACTCGTGCGCGCAACTTGGCACAGCGTGTTTCTAACCTTTTTTGCCGAAATCCCAGCTTGCCGCGTGAGAAGGGCAAGCGATCTGACTTTGACCTCACTGTGCATAGCCACGCCCTTTGTGGCTGCGCAGCTTGGTGAGCGCGGCTATGTACCGCTGGTCGATGCTGCCAATAGCGTTGACCGCGGTGGAAAAACATAAAGCTGCTGAAGTGAGCGCGATGCGTGGTGTATTCGTCGTACTCATGGAGTGAACCTCTCGCAAGTAGCTAGGAGCCTGTCGGACTTGGGGCGTCGAAGCGAGAATCGGTTTCAGCGCGGACAGTTTGTGCCGGATTTGTAGCCCTATAGTGGATCCTATGGGGCAAGACGCCGTTGAAACTGGACTGCGGCCACCGATTTGCGGCCGAAGCTCGCCAAGCCCGACAGGCTCCTAGGCGCAATGGTACTTGCGCAGGGGCCTGGCGTCTAACGGTGAAGGCGGGTAAACACGTTCGTTTTTCACGTTTGCCATCGGCTTGTGTAAGGTCAGGTCCCGTCCCGCAAATACCGAGCCAGGAATGGCAGAACCCTAGCTTCATAGGCCTTCGGAGCGTACCTTTGTAGGTCAACATGCGCCGCACCTTCAACGGTCCACAACTCCCTTGGGCCTGTCGCTGCTGCAAAAATGCGCCTCGTTTCCTCCAATGTGGTGTGCCGATCTGCCGTGCCCGAAGCGACGAGGACAGGCGCGCCGATGGCCGATAACTCGGCAATGGGGCGCAACTGCTCTGCAGTGATGCCCAGGCGAAAGGAAAACTGCTGCAGCAAAAGAGGCGCAATGTTTTCGCCAATACGGCCCAGGCGCATGACCAACCGGTTCTGAACTGCTTCGGCGATGGTGGCGTACATGGATTCCAGGACGACCGCACTGGGCGGTGGTTGGATCTTTGCGATTACCAACGATGCCGCGCCAAGCGACACGCCGATCACACCTATTCGTTCGTTAGGAAGCTTTTGTCTGATGTAGTCAAACGCGGCTTTGACCCCGTCGGCTTCTCGCCAGCCGAACGTGATCCGGGCCCCGGTGCTTTCTCCATGTGCGGGCAGGTCAACGAGCATCAGCGAGTAGTTGGCCGCTTTCAAAAGCCGTGCGCGTTCCAGCATATTGCGACGATCCCCTCTCACGCCGTGGAGCAATAAAACGGTGCCCATCCCTGGCGTGCCCTGAACGAACCAGCCCGATACGCGTCCGTTTGTTGCTGCTGTCAGCGTCACGGAATTGGCTTGAAGGTCAGGCGGGGCGTCGCCGACGAACCGACTGGCTGGCCTACTGAGTACCTCAACGGTTGCTATAAGGAGGACGGCGACAGTAAAGACTATGCCAATCGCTAGGCCTATGAAGGTGCGCAGTTTCTTCAAAGGCGTCTAGTGCTGCGACTCGAAAATATCGATACATGAAAGCGCGCCTTCGACCCCATGGCGTCGTTGCAAATCCTCGCGATACGTCCTGGTATCGCTGCGGTTTGCGCCTAGCCATGGGGCCGAATCCATCAATTTCATCATGCCTCGATATTCTCGGGCCGCAGCACTAGTTACGTGGTGAGCGCCAAAGACAGCAGCCTTGGGTGACGATCGGCTGTCTTGCAGCGAGCCGTGAGCAAAGCTTTGAAATACGCGTTGCGATCACAGCGCGATGGCAGGCTTGGCTGATGACGGTTGGCGCTCGTTGCGGTGAGTTTCTGCGCCGCGCCGACGTCACTGGGGGCCGGCTGCTTGCGTGCGTGAAGGAACAGCCGTCCAATGTGGCGCAGGTGAGGCGGTCATGCCGCTGCGCCCTTGGGGTTAGCACCATACTGATTGTCGCCAGGCCTGCTGTCTAGCGCCATAAAGACAAGCAGCACGATGACGCCGACGAGCGGAATCAGGCCAATAAAAATCCACCAACCGCTGCGGTCCGTATCGTGCAGCCTTCTGACGAATACGGCGACGCTTGGAATCAAGACGGCCAGGCAGTAAAGCCCACTCAAAAGACCAACGCTGCCGATCACTGCGTCGATGGATGCGAGAACAATGCTGACGATGATAGAAAACAAGACGAAGTACCAGTACTCCTTCCGCCTTGCTCTTCCGCTAAACACCGCGTACTTCTTCAGTACTTCGAGATACCAGTTCATGTGTTCTCCTGTTCGTTTATTGTTGGTGATGATATCGGTGGCCGACTGGCGAGCAAGTTAGGCGACGGATGATAAGAAAGGCACGAAAACTCACGATCGCCGCGCTAGGAATTTTGTTATGGGCTCCCAATAATTGGCGTGCCAGCCACTTGCAAGGTGGTCTCCTTCGGTGGCCGGGAAAGCCAGGTGGTCAAACACAATGAGCGTGTCGGCACCTTGCGGTTTGAGTTCGAATCGCACAATCGAAAAAATCCCGGGCGGCCAAGTCTTCACGCGCCAAGCCTGAACGAGTCTTTGGCCGGCAACAATTTCGATATTGCGACCCGAGATCATGCCGCCAAAACAGGAAAAGGCACCCCCTTCGACTGCGTCAATCACCGCGGGTGCGCCGCCGGTAGCGGCGCTGAACTCGTCGCTGTCGGTCAGGACTTTCAGGATGCGCTCTGGCGTCGCAGAAGTGGTGACTTCTTGATGGATTGTCTCGGGCATTGTGATTTCCTCCCTCGTCACCGATCCTTTAAAGGTTTCAAGAGATCGCGAAGCTGCCTGAGCAGGCTGAAATTGTAAGTTTCACAGGCACGTAGATACCCGTAGTCCACCGTCTTCGGTGCGTGCACTTCCGATAACGTTGGCGTCGAGCACGAAAAGATGCTCACTGCCTGCCCATAGAGACTTTAAGTTCCGTTTGATTTCCTTGTTTCTTGGTGCCCAACGAATCAATCGTAAACCAGATCATGGCGCGAAAACGGTCGGGTGGGTGCGCGGCCGAGGATGCGGCTGAGCACTGAGTTCATCGTCGGCACATCGTTGTCGAAGCCGCCATGGCCGCTGCACTGGCTAGACGCCCGTTCTTTGCCTTCAGGCTCTCGCTGTGCGCCGGCAATGATGAGGCGGGGCAGGCCGTCGGCATCGTTGCCTTGATAGGTGTTCCTCAATCCCGGGTCTGCGTTGAGGTGGGCCTGCATGCCCAAAATGCGCGTGCCGCGCACTTTCTCGCAGGCATTAGAGACCAGGTAGAGCAACGATTTGCCATAGACCAGTTGGCCGCCTACCGTGTCGTCGCGTTCGGCGTCGTCTGAGAGCATGTAGAGGATGGGGTGCGGGCATTTGTTTTGCTTCGCCATGGTGAATACCTTGTCGTGGAACACTTGCAGCTCCACCGCCGGCGCCATCAATTGAATGCTTTTGAGCGGCAGTTTGAGCTGCAGGATGTGTTGCAGCATATGAGCGAAAAAGATGCTGCCGGCTGAATGCGCCGTCACGTGCAATTCCCAATCCGCACCACCGGTTCGGCCGGCGGTGCGGATGTGTTGCGCTAGCAATTGCATGGCACCGCGTTGCTCGCTGTGATGCGAGGCCAGTTGTGCGTTTTCCTTCATCTCGCCCCAAATTCCGCGCAGCGGAACCGCCAGGCTGCGCTCTATCATCCAGTCGCGGCCTTCGCCGACGCTATCGAGCAAGCTGCGGCCGGAAAGCTTATCGGCATTGGTGAACCAGTCGCCGAAATAGCTGCGCAGAGACTCGACGAGCCCGGTTTCCCACATCACGTGCAGTGGGTAAATCTCGTTGGCCAAGCAAGGCCCGCGCATGGCGGCGACACGCTTGGCCGCGTCTTTTTCGTTGTTGAGACCACCGTGCAGGTGGAGCATGACGCGGCGCTTGCGCCAGCTCTTGGTGGCGGCCGGAATGTGTTGCGTGACGAGCCGTTCCAGGTCTTCTTGTGTTGTCCAGTATTTGCCGCTGCCCGACAGTTCACCGTTGTTGCCAACGTTAATGACGTAGGGGCGCAAGCTGTCTAGGGTCAGCGCGGGCAGGGCGCGTGAGGCGCCTTCGGAGATCTTGTCGTTGGATTTTTCCTCCTCAGCCCAGACGTCCACACTCACCGGCACGCCAAGCTGGGCCACCCAGACGTCGGTGGCGTGCAGCATGTAGTCCTCGTAGGGCAACAAGGCAAAGCCACCGTTGCCCCAACTGGGGCCCCATGAGTTTTGGATGATGAAGCCGTGCTCGGTGTAGCCGACGATGGCGACGGCGTGGCCGCTGTCGGCGCGACCGGTGCGGGTGATGATGGGCAGCTTGCGGGTCTTCTTCCTGCGGCCTTCCGAATATTTGACCGTGACCGTTGCCGGGCCGGGTTTGAACCAACCGTCATGCACCATCATGGTGGCGTAAAGAATGCCGACCTCGGCCAAGGCGGCATGCATGTCGCGTACCTGGCGGTGATTGACTCGGTAGTAGGTGCCGCCGGGGCACTTCATGGCGTCTTGAATCACCGCTTGGGTCATGTGCGTGGTGCCGGTAAGCTTGTCGCCCCAAAGCGAACGTTGTGCCACGCCGTGGCGCAGCCAACCCTTCATCGCGCCCCGGGCCGAGGAGCCTTCGTACCATTCGCCCGGCCATTCGTCGTAGCGACGCGCAATCTCGTAGAGCATGCGCGGGCTGACTCGGCGGCTTTGGCCCTGGTTGTGCAACAGGAAGTTGGCCACTGCTGCCAAGGCAAAGCCGGTGCAAGCACCTTCTTGACCTTGATCGAGAATTTCCGGCACGCGCTGGCAGTTCACCAGCACGGGCGGTACCTGCAACAAGCTGGGCTGGTAGACCCAGTCGCGGATGTCAATGCTGTCTGGCAGGGTGTCCAGGCTCGATTTGAGCTTGGTCCAGGTCTTGGCCGACGGAGCTACTTTGATCGTGCTGGTCTTGCGGGTTTTGCTGGCCATGATGGGTTCCTCCAATAGATGGTTATTCGCCGCTTGAACGGCGACCCTGGTGACGCTACGCGGTAAGCCATCGATACAGGAAATCCAACTGCGTGAGGCAAGGTATCGTACGGTGGGCGCTCAGGCAGTTACGCTATGCAGCTGCTAACGGCGTGTCTCGCCTTACCGGTCGGTTTTGTCTGCGTCCGATTGCGGCTGTGGTGGCGGCTTGACGATTGTTACCGGCACGGGGCTGGCGTGCAGCAACTCGTGCGACACCGAACCCAGCAAGGCGCTGCGCAAGGTGCCCGTGCCGCGTGCACCCATGACCACAGCGTCGCAGGCGTGGCGCTCGGCGATGTCGATCAAGGTATGCGCCGGGTCGCCCGAAGCGACCTCGCGCTCGAATACCAACTCGGCTTGCCGGGCCAGGTCTTCACCCGCCGCCAGGGCATGTGCGCCCGCGCCGCCGCTGGCCCGCTCAAGCACCTCCGAGTCGGGCGCCAGTACCATCTCGTACAGGTAGGTCGGTTCCTGAACGTTGGCAAGCACAAAACTGGCTTGCAGTCCGTCTTCGACCATACGAATCGCAAAGCGCACGGCTTCCAGTGCGTACTCTGAACCATCGAGGGGAATCAGGATTTTCATGCCGACTTGTTACTGCCGCTGCAGTTTACCGCGCGCTGCTCAAGCGCCGCCGCTTGAACGTACGCCCTGATTCAACATGTCGTAGGTGATGAGGGTGACGCCGCGCTCGGTGACGTGAAAGTGCCCCCTGTCTTCTTCGGGGTACACGCCGGCCTTGAACCCATCGGGCAGCGTACATCCCTTGTCGACGATCACCCGCTTGAGTGTCACGTGGCGGCCCACCTTGACGTTGGGCAGCAGCACCGAGTCTTCG
>JAOTTZ010000136.1 GCA_029864165.1 Burkholderiaceae bacterium | reverse complement strand
GTGACGCACCGGCCTGCGGTGTTGGAGTTGGTCCAGCGCGTGGTCGTGCTCGATGCCGGCAAGGTAGTACTGGACGGACCCAAGGCGCAGGTACTGGCCGCGCTCTCAGGGGCCAAGCCGGTAACTGCCCAGAACCCTGCTGGCGCCGCCGCAGCGCCCAAGCTATACCGGCACCCCTCGACGCAACCGGTGCAGCCGCAGGCGTCGGTCTGATCGGTCTTGCCCATGCCCTCCCAACGCCAAGCCCCTGTCGCACCGCCCCGTCTACACCGCGGTGACATGGTGTTGCTGGGCGAAATGCGTGCCGCGCAAGTTGTCGAGTCCACGCCCAGGACCAACTGGGCGCTTTACTTGATGGCGCTGGTCGTGGTGTGTGTGTTCATATGGGCCTCACTGGCGCGTGTGAACGAGATCACAAACGCCGAAGCGCGTATCGTGCCGGACGGGCGTGAACAGGTGATTGCCAGCCTGGAAGGCGGCATTCTGCGCGAACTCCTGGTGAGCGAAGGCACACAGGTGTTCGAAGGCCAGGACCTGGCGCAACTCGATCCGACCCGCTTTGAGGCGCAACAAAACGAAGGTCAGGGCAAGGTGTTGGCGCTCAAAGCCACGGCGGTCCGGCTCACGGCGGAGGCCAACGGACAACCGCTGCGCTTTCCGCCCGAGATGTCGGCTATCCCCACCGCTGTCGAAGGCGAGACCGAGGCCTACGCCGCGCGGCAGCGCGCGCTCAACGAAGCCGTTGGCGCCAACCATCGAAGCGTCGCCCTGCTGCAACGCGAGCTGCGGTTGGCCGAGTCGTTGGCGGCCAAGGGCCTGATGTCTGATGTCGAGGTCATGCGTCTGAATCGCGAAGTCAACGATTTGAAGCTGCAAAGCCAGGAGCGTATCAATCGCTACCGCCAGGAAGCCAGCACCGAGCTCGTGCGCGTGCGGACCGAAATGGCGCAATTGCAGGAACAGATGGTGATACGCGACGACGCGCTACGCCGCACTGTGCTCAAGTCGCCCGTCCGCGGGCTGATCAAGAACATCCGCATCAACACCGTTGGCGGCGTGGTCGCACCCGGCGCTCCGATCATGGAGATCGTTCCGATCAGCCAACGTGTGCTGGTCGAAGCGCGAATCAAACCGTCGGACATCGGCTTCATACGGGTCGGTCAAGCGGCAACGGTCAAGCTCTCAGCCTATGACTACACGACCTACGGCGGTTTGCTGGGCAAGATCCAGTACATCAGCCCTGACGCACTAGCAGACCCGGCACGCGCGACGTCGTCGGACGCCACCTACTACCGAGCCCTGGTACGCGCCGACCGCTCCACACTGCGTGCACGCGGCAAGCCACTGCCGGTGATACCGGGTATGACAGGCGTTGTAGAGATGCACACCGGCGAGCGCTCGGTACTGAGCTTTATCTTGCGCCCGATGCTCAAGTCGCGGGAGGCTTTTCGCGAGCGTTGAGTTGACCGGCAAATGGCCGCCTTTTCCGCCAGCGTCGGCGAGCTTGGCGTGGTGTACTGATGCAGTGCCAGCGCGTAACCAATGGCACCTCCATTGGAGGCCAAACTGAACCCGAACCTTGCCCTTTGTGTGCGCCTGCTGACGTTGCTGCTATTGCCAGCAAGTTTTGTCGGCACGGTCGCGGCAGCCTGCGTAGACAAGGGCACGGTTGAGCTCGACATCACGGCCACTTCGGTCACGCCGCTCGACGCGAAAATCCATCGCTTGCAATTGGCCGGCATGGTGCAGGAGGCCTTGGATCGCAGTCGCGCCTATGGCGCCACCAAATTTCTTGCCGAGGCAGCGGCCAGCGATGTCGACGAAGCCAGCGCCGCTGCCAAACCGCAACTGTTCCTCACGGGCACGATCGGCCCGGGCAGCAGCAGCACCAACGGTATCAGCAGTGGCAGCGGCCTGCAAACGCGCGCCACCCTCAACCTGACGTCACCATTGTTCGACCATGGCCGCGTCCACCACCTCACGGCTTGGCGCTCGCACCTCGCAGAAGCGGCGCGCCGTGGCCAGATCAACGCCCAGGAACAGATCGCCTTGCAGACAGTCTCGCTGGTACTGGAGCGCGGCCGCTACAGCATGCAGGCCCAGGTGTATCGGCAATACGCTCAGAAAATGAGCTGCCTCGTCGGCGCGTTGGAGCAGATCACCAAAGCCGACAAAGGTCGCGCGAGCGAACTCGTGCAGGCGCGCAAGACGCTGCAGCAGGTGGAGTTGTCGTACACACAGTCGCTGGCCACTTTGCGCCAGGTTGAGACCCGGCTGCGTCGCTTTGTCGGCGACGAGCTACCGGCAAGCGAAGACATTTCTTCGGTATTGCTAGCGCTGCCAACGGTCACAGACGCCGTCACCGACGCCGAGCAGGCCAACGAAGTTGCCCTGCTCGACGCCCAAGCCAAGGCGATGGAGAGCAGTTCAAACGCCCTGGTAGCAGGGCAGAAACCACAGTTCAACTGGCTGGTCACCGGCTCAAGAGCCAACGGGCCTCAGCGCTCAGGCGACTGGGGCTTGGGCGTGAGCTTTACCATTCCGCTGATCGACCCGGCGGCCGATCCCGCCGCAAGAGCCTCGGTGAAGCGCGCCGAAGCCGCGCGACTACAGTTTGAAGAAGCCCTGCACTCGCGAAGGTACCGCGTGCTCGAGGTGCACGACCAGGCGACTACGGCGTTTGATCGGGCCCAGCAGGTGGTCCGGGTGCTGCATGACAGCGACCTCGTGCGCAACGCCACCCTCCAACAGTGGCAACAGCTCGGCCGCCGCTCCTTGTTCGACGTCATGTCGGCCGAGGGCGAGCACTACTCGCTGCGCGCGGCCTACGTCAACGCGCTTTACGACGGCCAGCAGTCCGTCGCCTTGCTGTGGTCACTAGGCCGCGGCGTGACCAGTTCGCTTGAATAGCCCAGGCGCCTGCTCAAACAACAGGTAACACCGACGATGAAACTACACATTGGCGGCAGAGAAGCCCAACCGGGCTGGAAACTGCTCAACATTCAAGCCGGGCCGGAGGTCGACTATGTCGGCGACATCAGCGACTTGAGCGAATTTGAAAACGATTCGCTCGACGAAGCCTATGCGAGCCATGTGCTTGAACATGTGCCGCAAGCGCGGATGCTAGACACACTCAAAGGAATTCACCGGGTACTCACGCCAGGCGGCAAGTTCATGATCTCAGTGCCTGACCTCGACGTACTGTGTCACACCATGATCAGCCCGCACGCCTCAGCAGAAGTCAAGTTTCACGCCATGCGCATGATCTTCGGCGGACAAGTGGATGCCAACGACTACCACTACTTCGGCTGGACCTACCAGTTCATGCACTCATTCCTGGGTATGGCTGGGTTCTCGGCTGTCACCCGTGTCCAAGACTTCGGTCTGTTCAACGACACCAGCAACTTCAAGCCCTACGGGTTTGCGATCAGCCTGAACGTGGTGGCGGTCAAATAGGCAAACCGGCGCTGGGAACGGCGCGCCGTTGAACACCACCCGGCGAACGCAACGACGCTGTTGTGGGTCGTCTCGAGCGCCAGCGCCTACTCAAGCCAGCGCGTCGCCCGCGTCGCCGAGCTGCTGGCGGCACCACATGACGACGGAGCACGCCTCCCAGTGGCGGCATACACGCTGCCTTGGTCATTGGCGAGACGCTGGGTCTTGAAACCGCTCGTGCAGCCGCCTCACCTAGGGCGAGCCGAACGCAAGCCTGGTTCGCGACGCTGAGTGAAACTGCCATGCAGCAGCCTCGCACCGGCCGCTGGCGAGTCTCATAGCGCCGGCTCAACGTTCCAAGAGCTGCAGATCGAAGTCCTGTCCATTGATAAAGTCACCCTCAACCGGCACTTCCAACGGCCGCTCCAGCGTCCCGCCGAGCTTGAGCTTGACGGCCTGGTCCGGCGCCAGGCGCAAGCTATATCGCCCCGGAACGACCTGGGGCAGCAGGTAGTAGCCGTCCTGCGAACTGGTCGTCTTCTGCACCACGAGCCCCGCCCGGTCTACGATCTCGACGCGTGCGTCGCCGATGCCGCGGCGCTTTCCCTTCGCCGTGAGATACACGGTGCCGTCGATATCCGTGGTGGACACGACCGGGAACTCGATCTCCTCCACAAGGCCGGGACGCGGTAGCAGGCGCACCCCCGGCGACAGCGGCCGCCATTGTGGATCCTCGAGCGTGCCGGGGTCGAGCGCGACGTCAGTGTACTGACCTGGCGGCAGGCGGCTGATCAGTGTCGTCCCCTTTGCATCAGTGCGGTTCGGATGTCTGCCGCCGCCGTTGAGAATAAAGCCGGCGTTAGGCACGAACTCCTCGCCCGCGTCGCGCACTCCGTCAAGGTTACGGTCTACAAACGCGCGCGCGGATATGGCGCCGGTTCCTGCGAGCGGTTGTGCGTCGAAGAACCAATTGCCGCCCCGGGGATCACGTCCCATCGCCACAAACAGCTGCACGCTCAGCGTGAGCTCGCGCTGGTTCGAATAGCTGCCGTTCAGCGCGAGGCCGAAACGGCCGAGGTTCTTGCTCAGTCCCGCTGAGAGCAGTGTCGTCTGCGAATCGACACTGCGTAGCAAGCCTGCATTGATCCGGTAGCCTGCGGCTAGATTGCGGTCGGCCGTGAGCGAGAGGACCGTCGGCGCCGCCGCGGGCCTTAGCCTGTAGTCCAGCTGCGCGTTCAGCCCGATATCGATCATGCGTCGGCTCAACTGCAGGCTACCCGTCGTGACGCCGCGAGAACCGCCCAGGTGCTGCCAGTGCAGGCTGTTCGATACCGACGTGCCCTTGAACAAGGTCGACACACGACCCAATAGATCGAAGTTGTTCATCCCCGAGGTCCGCGCCTCGCGGTCCGCCTCCAGGGTGACCGACAGCGCCGGCAGGCCAGTGGGTTTGAGCACGCCGGTGACGCGCAGCGTATCGCGGTAGCGCACCGCGGCAGCCCCGCGGGAGAATAAGTCGCTCTCAAACTCACCCAGGCGCCGGTTGTGCGTAAAGTCCAACGAATAGCCGCCGAGCCCGGTTTTGAGGCCCAATTCCGCAAGCGAGCCGCCAGCCTGCGCGACGGTGAGTTGCGAACTGACGATCATCGATTCCAAGTAACCACGCACTCCCATCTGCGCGTAAGCTCGCTCCTGAGCTGCACCTGCCACGGGCGCGCGAACCAGCCCCGCATTCGCGCTGATCGCCCGCGTTAGGCCGACATCGACCTGCGCCACACTACGGGCATCGCCATTGTCGGCACGATGTTGCTGCAACGAGTAGTAGAACTCGCCGGGCTTGACGGCCGATTGATCGAGCAGAAACTCTTGCCGCTCCACGCGCACCTGCCCTAGCGGCCCATTGAACACCAGGCGGAATTCATTGCGGCCGAACGACAGCGGTAGGTTGTCGAAGGTATATTGCCCATCGGCGCGCGATTGCTGGTAGGCGATCAGCGAATCGTTGTAGTACAGCGTCACGTCCCAACCGGGCGGCAAGTCACCGCGCAGGCTTTGCTGGTCGAAAGTCGTCGGTTGGTTAAGCAGCCGGTTGCTCAACAACACGCCCACGCCAATGGGGCTGCCAAGCATCACGTTGGACACGCTTGGCAACACGATGTCGCCGGCCACGAACGAACGAGCCCGCAAGGGCCCGAGCAGGCCACCGTCCGGATCGTGGCGGCCCAGCGTGAGGCGCAGGTCGGGTCCGGGCTTGTCGCTGCTGCTCGCGACGTACGCGGTGCCCTCCATGCCGAGCAGGTCGCCTGCCAGGTAGGCCGTGTAAGTCGCGTTGTATTGGCCTGAGCCGCCGCCCCGGCGTACTTGGCTACCAAAGGTCTGGTCGATGAAGGGCA
>JAOTTZ010000135.1 GCA_029864165.1 Burkholderiaceae bacterium | reverse complement strand
ACATCAAACTGCTTGATCGTCGCGAAGGCGCGCCCTTTACCATAACGCAATCACGGGTGCGGCACATCTTGCTACGGCCCTCGGCGCGGTTGACGCTGGACGCGGCACTGCGCAGACTGGCCGAGTTCAAGCGGCAAATAGAAGCAGGGTCACGCCCCTTCGAGCAAATGGCACGTGAAAACTCCGACGACGCCAGCGCGATGCATGGCGGAAATCTCGGTTGGGTTTCGCCGGGAACGCTTGTCCCCGAATTCGAAGAAAACATGAATGCGCTTGCGGGAAGTGAGCTTGCGGAGCCCTTTGTTTCTCGCTTTGGCGCACATCTGATCCAGGTGTTGGAGCGGCGAACCGTCGCGCTTGACGCGAAGCAGCAACGCGAACAGGCGCGCAACTTGCTGCGGGAGCAAAAGTTCGAGGCGGCGTATGCCGAATGGACGCGAGATCTGCGCGCGCGGGCATATATTGAATTGCGCGATCCGCCGCCCTGAGTTGCCGGTTTTGTCCCTTGCGCATGACGCGCCGACGGTTCGGCATGTCGCGCGCAAACGATTCGGGCAGCATTTCTTGGTCGATGACAGCGTTGTGGCCGCGATCGTGGCTGCTGTAAACCCGCAGCCGGGAGACGCGCTGGTGGAGATCGGGCCGGGCCAGGGGGCCATAACGCGCCCGCTGCTGGTTCAATGCGGCCGGCTAACAGCGATTGAAATCGATCGCGACTTGGCCGCGCGCTTACGCCTTTGGCCGGCGTTGAGTGTTGTCGAGGCCGATGTGCTCGAGGTGGACTTTGCCGCGCTAGCGACTGCGCAAGGCCGCAAGTTGCGTGTGGTTGGCAACCTGCCGTACAACCTCTCGACGCCTATCTTGTTTCACCTGTTGACGTACATCGAGCAAGTGGAGGACCAGCATGTCATGCTGCAAAAGGAAGTCGTGGCCCGCATGGTTGCCCGGCCCGGCAACAAGGATTACGGTCGCTTGAGCGTGATGCTGCAATGGCGGTACCTGATTGAAGCGGTGCTTAGCGTGCCGCCCAGTTCGTTTGACCCACCACCGCGGGTAGATTCAACCGTCGTGCGCATGCAGCCGCTCGCGCCCAGCACAGACGTTGATGCGGCACTCCTCGGCGAGCTGGTCAGCGTAGCATTTTCACAGCGGCGCAAACTGCTCCGTAACACACTCGGGCGCTGGTTGGCGGCGCGAGGGTTCGGCGTTGAGTTTGACTTGCAACGGCGCGCCGAAGAAGTTCCGGTGCGCGAGTACCTGGCGCTAGCGCGTACCCTGAGAGCCCTGCGCAGCAGCTGACCCGGCGCAACTCGCCGGGGTCAGGTCCGCAGAGAAGCCTATCGGCTCGGCAAAACGTTACTGCCTTTACGCCATACTCAGCCACATCGACGTGTCAAATGCGCTGCTCATCAATGGCATGTTGGCACCGAAACTCGACGAAGCGCCAGCCACTTTGGCCGCCGACTTGAGCGGCTTGTTGACAACACCTTGGGTCCCATCCGTAGCCCGCTCCCATGACCCTTGTTCCAGGGAGCGGGCTACTGAAAAGAATAGAAGCACCGGAAGGGTATTTTTCGTTCCCCCCAATAATCAGCGGCGTCACGAAAAACGTCCAGTAACTGCTCGCGCACCTCGCGGTCAAATCGTGGGTTGTCGGGCAACTGTTCTAGGACGACCACAAAACCAGGCTGCGCACCGGCCTTGTAGACCAAGTCGGTCAAGCAATCATAGAGCGTGTCCAGATTTTTGCCGAAATGCGGTGAAAAATGAAAAGCAGCCGCGATCCCTTCGAGTACTTCCTGTTTCGACTGGGCGGTACTTAGGTTGGCGTAAAGAAAATGTTGGCCCACGCTCCGTGCGACGCGCATCAGGTCTTCTGCGCGGTATGCGCGGATCGACTGCACGATATTTGGGCGCACTGTTTGTAACAGCATGCTTGCTCCTCCCTCAGGTCAAAATAAAGGTTTCCGCAAATTCAAGGGCACGGTATCGTCGATGCTCGCGCAGAGCATTGACCGCAGCGTGACAAGCTGGGATCCGGGGTTTGTGCCTGCCATAGATAATTCGCGCTAAGACCGGTTTACGTTCGCCAGTCCTCTCGGCGGCGTACTCCCGATGATGTCCACTCGGCGACACAAGCAAAAAGTACTTTCCTACACCGAACATTGACCTGTCTATTTTGGCGCGACTGGCCTCAACCACTCTACAAACAGGGCCAACAAGGTCGCCAAAATCAACAGGTTAGCGCGGAACAAGCAGGCGGGCACCAACTTACATAAATCTCTTTACACCAGCGAAAGCTCGGTGCGAACCGCTAGATTTCCCTGAATTCTGAAACCGTGATGTTACCGAAACCAGCGCAAAAGCTCAACCAAATTGTCTTCAATCACAGCGGCAATAATTAGTTGGCAAGCGCTCACACCTTTGTTTAGTATTGCTGTAGTTGGAATGTATGCGCACAGCAGCCGTAGATCCAGATGCTGGGCTGGCCGCGTTGGACAGCCACCGCGAGTGCCTTCGTCGCGGCGCACAAATCAGGCTACAGGTATTTTGCCCCGTGGAGTCAAAACTGCCCGTCAATAGCTGTGCAACGCGTCGTCGGGATAGCGACCGCTTTTCACCTCGGCGACGTACAGGCGAACGGCATCGTCAATGTTTGCCGCGCCTTGCATGAAATCACGAACAAAACGCGGGCGCTTGCCGGAGGTGATGCCCAACATGTCGTGCAGCACCAGTACTTGGCCGCTACAACCGGTGCCGGCTCCGATGCCGATGGTGGCGATCGGCAGTGCCGAGCTGAGATCTCTCGCCAGCGGCGCCGGGACGAGTTCTAACACCAGTATCGCCGCGCCAGCGTCGACGAGGGCCTGCGCTTCGGCGCGTAGCGTAGCGGCTCCCGCGTCACGCCCCTGGACGCGAAAGCCGCCCAAAGCATGCACTGACTGTGGGGTAAAGCCCAGGTGAGCGCAGACGGGAATGCCGCGCTCGACAAGAAAGCGCACTGTGGGTACCGTCCATCCCCCGCCCTCCAGCTTGAGCATGTGGGCCCCTGCCTGCATCAACTTTGACGCGTTGCGCCACGCTTGCTCGGGCGCTTCGTGGTAGCTGCCAAAGGGCAAGTCGGCAACGATCCAAGCCGTGCGGTTGCCGCGCGCAACGCACGCTGTGTGGTAACTCATCTCGTCCATAGATACCGGCAGCGTGCTGGGTTGGCCTTGCAACACCATGCCCAGAGAATCACCGACCACCAGCACGTCGACCCCGGCATCATCGAGCACACGCGCAAAGGTCGCGTCGTAACAGGTCAGCGCGGCCAGCTTCTCGCCCGCTGCATGCATTGCGCGCAGGCGGTGCAATGTCAAAGGTTTGCGCTCAGGCATCGGGGTACGCGTGTCCTATTGAACGGTCACACAGTGTAGCGGTGCGCTTCACCGTTGCTCCGCCGCAGCCGGGTTGTGGGCGTTACTGGGCGTGATCGCCCCTTCTACAATCCCGCTAGCGCGGCCTGCCCTCGAACGCGCCAACCACACCATGAACCTCAACCACCTGTCTGCTCTGTCGCCGCTGGATGGACGTTACGCTGGCAAGCTGAACGCGCTTAGACCACTGTTGAGCGAGTTTGCACTGATGCAACGCCGCTTGCAGGTCCAAGTCGCGTGGTTCATCGCGCTGTCCGATGCGGGCTTGGCAGAGTTCAAGCCTTTGTCGAGCGCCGCTCGTACGCTGTTGCGTGGTTTAGTACGGGATTTTTCGGACGGCGACGCGCAGGCTATAAAAGACATAGAGGCCACGACCAACCACGACGTAAAAGCGGTCGAGTACTGGCTCAAGAACCACGTACGAGGCCAGCCCGAGTTGGCCGCGGCCGTCGAGTTCGTGCACTTTGCTTGCACCAGCGAAGATATCAACAATACCAGCTACGCCCTGATGTTGCAACGGGCCCGCGCCGACGTGCTGCTGCCGGCGCTCGACAGCCTCGTCGCCAGCCTCACCACGCTTGCGCACAGCCTGGCCGAGGTGCCCATGCTCAGCCGCACCCACGGACAAGCAGCCAGCCCGACGACGGTCGGCAAAGAAGTTGCCAATGTCGTGGTTCGTTTGCGGCGCGCGCGCGAGTGCATTGCCGAAGTGAGGCTGTTGGCCAAGATGAACGGCGCGGTCGGCAACTACAACGCGCACTTGGCGGCTTACCCAGAGGTCGACTGGGAGGTTTTTGCGCGCGACGTCGTCGAGCAACTCGACTTGGCGTTCAACGCGTACACGATCCAAATTGAGCCGCACGATGCGATGGCCGAGTTGTTCGATGCAATGACGCGCAGCAACACGATATTGATCGACTGGTCGCGCGACGTCTGGGGCTACATCAGCCTTGGCTACTTCAAGCAGAGTTTGAAGCGGTCGGAGGTCGGCTCGTCCACCATGCCGCACAAAATCAATCCCATCGACTTCGAAAACGCAGAAGGAAACTTTGGCTTGGCCAACGCGTTGCTGGCGCACTTGAGCCAAAAACTTCCCATCAGCCGCTTTCAGCGCGACCTCAGCGACAGCACCGTGCTGCGCAACATAGGGGTTGGTTTCGGCTACACCATGTTGGGTTTGAGCAGCCTGCAGCGCGGCTTAGCGCAGTTGGTCGTCAATAGGGAGGCGCTGGCGGCCGACCTCGACACCGCGTGGGAGGTGTTGGCCGAGCCTATCCAGACGGTGATGCGCCGGTACGGCTTGCCCGACGGGTATGAAAAGTTGAAGGAGCTCACCCGCGGCAAAACCATTACGCGCGAAGCTTTAGCGGCGCTCATTGAGTCACTGGCGTTGCCTGAGGCTGAAAAGGCGCGCCTGCGCGCGTTGACCCCTGCCGGCTACACCGGATTGGCTGGCCCGCTTGCGGCTCGGGTGTAGCGCGGATCGGATGCGATGACCACCGATGCTCTGTTCGTTCGACCGCGGTTTGTTGCGCCAAGGAGAGGTGCGTTCGCTTGAACTTTACCGAGGCGCTTTTGAGGGCCGAGCGGCAGAATAACTCTTTGCTGTGCGTCGGGTTGGATCCCGAGCCCGCAAGGTTCCCCGGCGCGTGGCAAAACAACCCGGCCCGCATTTTCGATTTTTGCGCTGCCATCGTCGATGCCACCAAAGACCAGGTGCTTGCCTTCAAGCCGCAGATCGCCTATTTCGCCGCGCACCGCGCTGAGGACCAACTGGAGCGGTTGATTACGCACATCCGCAGCGTCGCGCCGCAGGTGCTGGTAATTCTGGATGCCAAACGCGGTGATATTGGCACCACTGCCCAACAGTACGCGCGCGAGTCCTTCGAACGCTATCAGGCCGACGCGGTGACGCTGTCTCCGTTCATGGGACTCGACTCCATAGAACCCTATTTTGCCTACGCCGACAAGGGCCTGTTCGTGTTGTGCCGTACGTCCAACGCTGGCGGCGCTGCCTTGCAAGCGCAGCGGCTGGCCAACGGCGACCGGCTCTACGAGCACATTGCGCGGCTGGTCGGCGGCGAGTGGAACCGCGGCGGCCAGCTCGGCTTGGTCGTCGGTGCGACCTACCCGAGCGAAATCGAGCGTGTGCGCGCGCTCGCACCCGCCTTGCCACTGCTGATTCCAGGTATCGGTGCGCAAGGCGGCGACGCGCAAGCTGCGGTACGCGCCGGCGCCAAGGGTCGATCGCCTGTCATCCTCAGCTCCTCACGGGACGTTCTGTATGCCAGCTCGGGCGCTGATTTTCAGGCTGCGGCGCGGCGTGCGGCCGAAGCCACCCGAGAGGTGCTCAACGCTGCTCGGCCGCCCGCATGAATCGACGCGAGAACGTGTACAAGCCAAAGCGCGCTCAAGCTGGTC
>JAOTTZ010000001.1 GCA_029864165.1 Burkholderiaceae bacterium | reverse complement strand
CTTGGTGCGTTTGACTCTGCCGTGCGTCCTACCCTGACCCCTGACGATGCTGGCGAGAACGCAGCAACTTCGTCCGTAATGAGACTATCGACGCCCAAGGCGACCAACCGGTGTGCTTCGGCGCTGTCATTGACGGTGTACGCTGCCGCGCGCACGCCCGCTGCGCGCAGACGTTCGATGATCCCGGCCTCCAGCAGTGGGTAAGCCGCAACAACTGCCACACAATCGAGTGCTTGCACTTCGTCCAACCAGCCTTGTCGCAGCGTATCGATTAACAGCGCTCGTGGTAGCTCACCAGCTCCCTGGCGCGCGCCCGCCAACGCATCGGGAGCAAACGAACTGAGCAATGGCCGGTGCGCTAAGGGGTCTGGCGCCCACAGGCCCACAACCTGCCGCGAGATTTCACGTCCGACCTCGAATTCCTGCCCCGGTGCAGGCTTGATTTCAATGTTGAGCGCAAAGCGGTTACGCAGCACGTATCGGGCGATGGACTCCAGACTCGCTATCGGCTCGCCCGCATAGGCGTCGCCGTGCCATCCCCCCGCGTCGAGCCGAGACAAGTCGCTCCATGTCTGCTCGCAAGCCATGCCTTTGACACCGGTGGTGCGCTGGAGTTCATCGTCGTGCAACAAAAAGACAACGCCATCGGCGCTGAGCCTGACGTCGCACTCGAAGGCGCGCATGCCATGGCCAGCGCCGACGCGAAAAGCGGCCAGCGTGTTCTCTGGGGCCAACTTGCCCGCACCGCGATGCGCAATCCACTGCGGGAAGGACCAAGGGACACGCTGCCGGCTCACCGGAGTCGTTACGCTGGTGCTCGCGATGTCTGCGTCGGTCATGGTCCGCCGAGAAGTGCAAGGCGACCAGCATACCCTGTTTGGGCAGCAGGGCTTCATGGTTTCGAGCACACCATTCTTGTTGCCCTGCGTTAGCATGAACCATTCGGCCCTTACCACCCATGAATGCACCCCTGCCCCTACGTCAACTTGCAGACGCTACCACGTCGCGCTTGCGCGAGATTCCGTACAACTACACCTCGTTTTCCGACCGCGAGATTGTGATTCGCCTACTGGGCGCACCGGCTTGGGATATGTTGACCCAACTGCGCAGCGAACGCCAGACGGGCCGCTCTGCCCGAATGCTCTACGAGGTGCTGGGCGATGTCTGGGTAGTGCAGCGCAACCCATACCTGCAAGACGATTTACACGACAACCCGCGCCGCCGCAAGCTGTTGGTCGAGGCGCTATACCATCGATTGGGCGAGGTACAGGCTCGCCGTGCGCCCGAGCACAGCGCCGCACGCGACGAATCCGTCGGCCACTTGCTGGATGCGGCCCGGCAAGCCGTACAAGCATTTGCTGCGCACTTCGACGCCGTTGTTGAGCTACGCCGGCGCGCTAGGCGTGTGTTGGGCAAGACCACAGCAAAAGACAACATCAAGTTTGATGCGCTGTCGAGGGTCTCACACGTCACCGACGCCACCGACTGGCGCGTCGAGTACCCCTTTGTCGTGCTCACCCCAGACACCGAAGCCGAAATGGCTGCCTTGGTGCAGGCTTGCATCGATCTTGGCTTGACCATCGTTCCGCGCGGCGGCGGCACGGGCTATACCGGTGGCGCGATACCGCTGACCTGGCGCAGCGCCGTGATCAACACCGAAAAGCTCGAAGCCATGTCCGAGGTCGAATCTGTCGCACTACCCGGTGTCGACAAGCCCGTGGCCACGGTCTGGAGCGAAGCTGGCGTGGTCACGCAGCGTGTAGCCGACGCGGCCGAGCGCGCTGGCTATGTGTTCGCGGTCGACCCAACGTCGGCAGAAGCTTCTTGCATAGGCGGCAATATCGCTATGAACGCCGGGGGCAAGAAGGCTGTGTTGTGGGGCACTGCGCTCGACAACCTGGCCTCGTGGCGCATGGTCACGCCGGACGCGCAGTGGCTCGAAGTGGTCCGGTTAAACCACAACCTCGGCAAGATTCACGACGTGGCGTTGGCGAGTTTCGAACTGCGTTATTTCGAAGCGGACGGCAAAACACCCATCCGCACGGAGCAACTCGACATCCCCGGCGGGAGCTTTCGCAAGCAGGGCTTGGGCAAGGACGTGACCGACAAGTTCTTGGCCGGGCTGCCGGGCATTCAAAAAGAGGGTTGCGACGGCATTATCACCAGCGCGCGCTGGGTAGTACACCGGATGCCTAAACATGTGCGCACCGTGTGCCTGGAGTTTTTCGGCAATCCGAAAGACGCCGTGCCCAGCATCGTCGAGATCAAAGATTACCTGTTCTCGCTCAATCGCGGCCACACGAATACCGATGAGGATGGCCCCGCCGCTGTCATGCTGGCTGGGTTGGAGCATCTGGACGACCGCTACCTAAAGGCTGTCGGCTACGCCACCAAGAGCAAACGCGCCGCTACCAATGGCACAACGCCCGGCCTACCGAAGATGGTGCTGGTGGGTGACATTGTGGGCGACGACGCCGACGCGGTGGCGCGCGCGGCGTCCGAGGTAGTGCGCATCGCCAACAGCCACGCCGGTGAGGGATTCACGGCCGTCAGCGCAGAGGCGCGCAAGAAATTTTGGCTTGACCGCAAACGCACCGCGGCGATCAGCAAACACACCAACGCCTTCAAGATCAATGAAGACGTGGTGATTCCGTTGCCTCGCATGGGCGAGTACACAGAAGGCATAGAGCGCATCAACATCGAGCTCAGCCTGCGCAACAAGCTGGCGCTGCTCGACGCGTTGGAGGCATTTTTCACAGCGGGCAAGTTGCCGCTGGGCAAGAGCGACGATGCCGGAGAGATTGCCTCGGCCGAGTTGTTGGAAGATCGCGTGCAACAAGCTATCTCGTTGCTGCGCGAAGTGCGTGCGCTGTGGCAGCGTTGGTTGGCCGGGCTTGACCATATGGATTCTCAAGCTGGGCGCACGTTTTTTTCGCAACTGCAAGACCACAGCTTGCGCGCGTCGTGGAAGAAGCAAGTTTACGCGCCGCTGCAAGCGATTTTTGCCGGCTCTGCGTTGACACCCATTACCGATGCGTGCTTAGCGATCCATCAAGAAGTGTTGCGCGGCCGCGTGTGGGCGGCCCTGCACATGCACGCCGGTGACGGCAATGTGCACACCAACCTGCCCGTCAACAGCGACAACTACGAGATGCTGCAAACGGCGCATGAAGCCGTCGTTCGCATCATGCAACTGGCTCGTTCGTTGGACGGTGTGATCTCGGGCGAGCACGGCATAGGCATTACCAAGCTGGAGTTCATGAGCGACTCCGAGCTGGAAGGCTTTGCCGCCTACAAGAAAAAAGTAGACCCGCAAGGTCGTTTCAACCAAGGCAAGCTGCTGCGCGATCCGGGTTTGGTCGCCGACCTCACCAACGCCTACACGCCGAGCTTTGGACTCATGGGCCACGAATCGCTCATCATGCAGCAAAGCGACATCGGCGCGATTGCCGACGCCGTCAAAGACTGCTTGCGCTGCGGCAAGTGCAAGCCGGTCTGCGCGACGCACGTACCGCGCGCCAACCTGCTCTACAGCCCGCGCAACAAGATACTGGCCACCTCATTGCTGGTCGAGGCCTTTTTGTACGAAGAGCAGACGCGCCGCGGCGTGAGCATCAAACACTGGGAAGAGTTCGAAGACGTCGCCGACCACTGCACGGTCTGTCATAAGTGCCTCGCCCCCTGTCCGGTGGACATCGATTTCGGCGACGTGTCGATGAACATGCGCAATCTGCTGCGCAAGATGGGCAAGAAAAGTTTTCGCCCCGGCAACGCCGCCGCGATGCTGATGCTCAACGCAACCAACCCGCAGACTATCAAGCTCGTACGCGCGGCTATGGTCGGCGTGGGTTTCAAGCTGCAGCGCTTCGCCAACGATTTGCTGCGCGGGTTGGCCAAGAAGCAAACCGCCAAGCCGCGCGCCACCCTGGGTACCGCAAGCGTCCGCGAGCAGGTGATCCACTTCATCAACAAAAAGCTGCCTGGGGGGCTGCCGAAGAAGACCGCGCGGGCGCTGCTCGACATCGAGGACAAAGATTACGTACCCATCATTCGCAATCCCACTGCAACGAGCGCAGATACCGAGGCCGTGTTTTATTTTCCAGGTTGCGGGTCCGAGCGCCTGTTCTCGCAGGTCGGCCTAGCCACGCAGGCGATGCTGTGGCACGCCGGCGTGCAAACTGTGCTGCCACCGGGCTACCTTTGCTGCGGCTATCCACAGCGCGGCAGCGGTCAGTATGACAAGGCGGAGAAAATCATCACCGACAACCGGGTACTGTTCCATCGCGTCGCCAACACCCTGAACTACCTCGACATCAAGACCGTCGTCGTGAGTTGTGGCACCTGTTATGACCAGTTGCAGGGTTACCAGTTCGACCAAATATTCCCCGGTAGCCGCATCATCGATATCCACGAGTACCTGCTGGAAAAGGGCGTCACCTTGGGCGATGGACAGGGTGCCGGCGGCTACCTTTACCACGACCCGTGCCACAGCCCCATGAAGCTGCAAGACCCGATGCAAACCGTCAAGGCCCTCGTGGGAGCCAACGTGCGCGACAGCAAACGCTGCTGTGGAGAAAGCGGCACCTTGGGCGTGACGCGGCCTGACATCGCAACCCAGGTACGCTTTCGCAAAGAAGAAGAGCTGCGCATGGACGAAGCCGCGCTGCGTGCAACCGGCGCCGTGGCGAGCAAGGGTCCCGTGAAGATCCTCACGTCGTGCCCGAGTTGTCTTCAGGGCTTGAGCCGCTACGGCAACGACCTGAACAACGGCTTGCTAGAGGCCGACTACATCGTGGTCGAAATGGCCAACCAGATGCTGGGCGCCGATTGGCTACCCCAGTACGTCGCGCGTGCCAATAACGGCGGGATCGAGCGGGTATTGGTGTGAGTGCCAGAGGGTACAGCTGTTGATGGAGGGAATGCAGTCCGTTCAATGCGGCGCCGGTTGCCCACTGTGCGCTGGGCCTGGCGGTGCCCAGATTTGGAGCGACGAGGCATGGCGCGTCGTGCGCGTGGCAGACGATGACTTTCCCGCGTTTTACCGCGTCATCGCCAAGCCGCACGTTGTGGAGTTCACCGACCTGCCGCTACCCGAGCAGCAACGCTGCATGGCGCTCGTTTGCAGCGTCGAGCGTGTGCTGCGCAAGCAGCTCGCGCCAACCAAAATCAACCTCGCCTCGCTGGGCAACATGACGCCGCACTTGCACTGGCACGTGATTGCTCGCTTCGATTGGGACAGCCACTACCCGCAACCGGTGTGGGGCACCGCTCAACGCAGCGTCGAACCAAGCGCGTTGGCACTCCTACCCATGCCCCTTGCACGGTTGGACGAAGCGGTGCATTTGGGCCTGCACAGCCCTTACACTTGACGGCTCTCGTTGAATTCGGTAGTCATGCCCAGCCTGGGCGCTTCAGCGCCTCACCCCACGTCAATCACTGTGCATCAACGCTCGCGTGTGCTCGAAATCAGCTTCTCAGACGATGCGTATTTCCGCATTCCGTTTGAGTTGATGCGCGTGTATTCGCCGTCTGCCGAAGTGCGCGGCCACGGCCCGGGGCAAGAGGTGCTGCAAACCGGCAAACGCGACGTAGAACTTACCGGCATAGAGCCGGTTGGCAACTACGCCATCCAGCCGACGTTTTCCGACGGCCACGCGTCGGGCCTTTTTTCCTGGGAGTACTTGTACTTTCTCGGCACCAAGCAAGACGAGCTATGGCGCCGATACGAGCAGCGCTTGGCCAGCGCGGGCATCAGCCGAGATGCGCCGATGGACGCCGAGGCCTGATTCACAGTATGAGCAACACGCATTTCGGATTTCAGAGCGTCGACGAACGCGACAAAGCCGGCCGCGTGCGCGGCGTCTTCGATTCGGTGGCCTCGCGTTACGACTTGATGAACGACTTGATGTCTTTGGGCCTGCACCGTGCCTGGAAGGCTTACACCGTTGCCGTCGCTGCTGTGCGCGAAGGCAACCGCGTGCTCGACATCGCGGGCGGAACCGGCGACCTGGCGCGCGCCTTCGCACGCCAGGTCGGCACGCAAGGCATGGTCGTGCACACCGACATCAACGAAGCCATGTTGCGCCGGGGGCGCGACCGGTTGCTGGACGAAGGCTTGTTGCTGCCAACCGCGATTTGCGACGCGCAGACCCTGCCCTTTGCAACCGACAGCTTCAATTTGGTGAGTGTGGCCTTTGGGCTGCGCAACATGACGCACTTACCGCGCGCGCTATCCGAGATGCAGCGCGTGTTAATACCCGGTGGCCGCCTGCTGGTGTTGGAGTTCTCCAAGGTCGCCGCACCCTTGCAAAAGGCCTACGACTGGTATTCCTTCAAGGTATTGCCACGCCTAGGCCAATGGGTGGCCGGCGACGCCGACAGCTACCGGTACTTGGCCGAATCGATACGCATGCACCCCAGCCAAGAAGCGTTGAAAAGTTTGATGAAGACAGCCGGTTTTGGCCACGTCGACGTGCACAGCCTGTGTGCCGGCGTGGTGGCACTGCACGTAGGCATCAAGTGTTGACACGCCCGAGTGAAATACCCGGCTGACAGTATTTTTTGCCAGGATTTCCGGCGTGCGGCTCAGGCCTGGATAGATCCGCCGGTCAAGCTGCGTTCGGCACCGCCGACCGACGAGTACAGACCACCGGATTCGCTCGGCAGCAGCACCTCAATGGCTCGGTCTAGCGCCGCTGTGGCACGGGCAAATGATTCGCGCTGCGCCGCCACCTGACTGCTAGCTTGCATCAAACGATGCCGCAGTGGTTGCGGTAACGAGCTGTGACGCGCGGCGCGCGAAAAATGGTCGACCGCATGCGCCAAAGCGCGGTGCAATTCGACCGCTTGGATATCCACGGCCTGGCTATTGCGTTCGAGCAGCGCAGCCCCTAAGCCGGCTAAATGCGCTTCCACAGCGCCCAGCACCTGCTCAAGATCGACATCGGCGATCGGCGACCCATTTATGGGGGGGGGTGCAGACGTCATGGTGGTGCAACCCCCTTAGCGATTCACGTTGCCGAGTAGTTCTTGAGCATTGGCAATCAGTTTGTCGGCAATCGCTTCGGCGTTGACCGTGAACTTGCCGTCAATGATGGCCTGAGCGATACGTGCCACCTTTTCGGTGTCGAACTCGGCCTGCACCGCATGGGCGGGTGACAACAATACGGTTGCGGTACTCGACAACTCGACCTTGGCACCGCTATCGGCGCCCCCCCCGGAGGCTACCTTGGCGGCACCCTCAGACGGGGCGCGCGCCGGGTTCACCGGTGCCGATGGTAGTTGTTCCTTGATGTTTGGCGTCGGGTGGGCAATTTTCATGGGTTACTCCTGCGGGCGTGAAATGATCCACGCCCAGGTGACATGCGTGCTATTTCGGAAAGTTTAGGGGGAACTTTAGGGTAGTTTCAACAAATGTTGTCGTGTAAGTGCATTTTTACAGTCTCAATTCCAGCTTGCGCGTGGCCATCGGCATGCCGGTGACCACGCGCCCGCCTTCGGTGCGCACCCTGGTCAACCGCCCCTCTAGCCCCGGTCCGAGCGCCTGGCCTTCGCTGGCGATCTCAAAACCCTGTCCCAAGGCGTGGATTCTTACCGTGTCACCCGAGGCAAAAAACTGGTTTGGTTTCAGGTCGGTTTCACGCAGGCAGCGCCCCGGGTTGAGCGGCCGTGACAAGATGCGTCCGACGACGGCATCGCCTTCCACCAGTGCCACGCCAGTTTCTTCGGCAAGATCAACCTCGGCTTGATGCAAATCGGTCGCCGCCAATACAGTGCCGGCTGGCAGAGCGCGGGTCGCCGTCAAACCGAGGCCATAGACCTTGACGGTCAATGGCAGATAGACGTTCCACCGCGTCGGGCCCTGAACACATCGCAGGCCCACACGCGTCCTGCCCCAAAGCCGGGTGCCGGCGGGAAGGAATGGCTCAACGCGCTTGCAAGGTGCCAAACGCAATCGCCGATCGAGCGTACCCAACAAAATTTCTACCCGTCCATGGGGTTGCGCGTGCGTGCCGAACGCCAGTTGACGCACCTGTTGCTCAAGATCCGCCCCGAGCGTCGACAACGGCGTGGGTGCGGTCTGCGCAATCGCAAGACCGCGCAGTCCGAGTCCGGCGTAGAGCAGACAGCCGAGTACGAGCAAGCGGGCGTACAGCGCAATGAGGTGTAGGCGTTTGAGTTCCATCCTGCCAATGTAGATCTTCACGCACAACTTCAGAGACGCGAATTGGCCGCGAAAGCTAGCTTTGTTCGCAGCTATGTCTTGGCGCTATTTATCCACAATGCCATGACACCCACAAGACAAGTCTACGTAACTGCCGCAGCACTGTCGACAGTAACTTGGGACCGGCCAAATGCTCAACCGCCTCACCGACACACTCGCCTTCCATGGCCAAGCACTCGCGCTGCGCTCGGAGCGGCAGCAGCTGCTAGCGAGCAATATCGCCAATGCCGATACGCCGGGCTATGTGGCGCGCGACATGAACTTTGCACAAGCCTTGCAGCAGGTCACCGGATCCACCTCCGCCGGGCGTGCGTTGACGACCAGCCAAAGCGGACATATCGGCAGCGCTGCGAGTGGATCAACCGCAAAGCTTGTTTACGCCACGCCGAGCCAAACCAACCTCGACCGCAACACGGTTGACATGGACCGTGAGCGGGCCAACTTTGCCGACAACTCGGTGCGCTACGAAGCCACGTTGCGCTTTATCAACGGCAACGTGCGCGCATTGTTGAGCGCCATCACGGGCCAGTGACGGACACGCGCCTGAGAGGATTTCTACCATGTCGATGTTTGATATTTTCAAGGTGTCTGGAAGTGCCGTCAGTGCGCAGTCGCAAAGACTCAACGTGGTGGCCAGCAATTTGGCCAATGCCGACACGGTGGCAGGGCCAGACGGCCAGCCCTACAAGGCGCGCCAGGTCGTGTTCCAAACGCTGATGGCGGCAACGCCGGGCGCCAGCGACAGTGCCGCTGGTGTACGGGTATCGCAGATCTCCGAAGACCAGACGCCCGGCCGCAAGGTGCATGACCCTAAGCACCCGCAGGCCGACGGTGACGGCTACGTGACTTACAGCAACGTCAACACCATCGAGGAGATGGTCAACATGATTTCAGCCTCGCGTTCGTACCAAAACAATATCGAGGTCATGAACACGGCCAAGACGCTGTTGCTCAAGACATTGCAAATGGGTCAGCAGTAAACCACCCCCCGCACATTGGCAATACACCCGCTGAAGAAGGCAAATCATGGCAGTCCCGTCAGTTCTCTCGAACAACGCATTCAACGATCTCAGTGCCACACCCGCTGCACAGAGCGACACAGCGAGCGCAGACCGTTTCTTGAAGCTGTTGGTCGCACAAATGCAGCACCAGGATCCGCTCAACCCGTTGGACAACGCTCAGGTCACCAGCCAGATGGCACAGATCAACACCGTGACCAGCATCGAAAAGCTCAATCGAACGGTAGAAGGTTTGTCGAGCCAGTTCGTACAGATGCAGGCGCTGCAAGGCGCTTCGCTGGTTGGTCGCGACGTTGTGGTACCGGGCGATAAGCTGTCGATCAGAAACGGCGTGGCCCAAGGCGGCTTCGATCTAGGCAACGCGGTGGACAGCGTGAAAGTCGAAATTCTCGCGCCCAGCGGCCAAGTTGTGTCGACGTTGAATTTGGGCGCGCAGGCAAGCGGAATGCACAGCTTTACTTTGCCGGCTGCCAACGCCACGGACGACAACGGTTTGCGTTTTCGTGTCGTCGCCAAAAGCGGTGCTACCAACGCCCCCGTCACCCCTTTGATGCGCGACCGTGTGGACGCCATCAACACCGGCGGCGACGCGCTGACACTAGAACTACAACAGTCCGGCCATGTGGCCTACAGCACAGTCAAAGCTTTCAACTGAAGTTTTTCCATAGCAAGTAAAGGATTTTTCATGAGCTTCCAACAAGGTCTCTCTGGTCTGAACGCCTCGGCCAAAAACCTGGACGTGATCAGCAACAACATCGCCAACGCCAACACCTACGGCGCCAAATTTTCGCGCGTCGAGTTCGCCGACGTCTACGCCGCGACACCAGCCGCCAACGCAGGCATGGGTGTCAGCATCAGTGCGGTGTCGCAGCAGTTCACACAAGGCAGCATCACAAACACCGGCAGACCGCTCGATATCGCCATCAGCGGCGGCGGATTCTTTCAGTTGATGGACCAGCAGAACGACATTACTTACAGCCGCAATGGGCAGCTCACGGTCGACAAGTCTGGCCAAATCGTCAACAGTCAGGGCGCAAGGTTGGTCGGATATCTTGCCGACATTCAAGGCAACATTCAACCCGGCAACCCTCAAGCGCTTGTATTGCCGACAGTCGGCATCACACCCGAACCCACAACCGAGATCGGGACGGAAATGAATCTCGACTCGCGTCTGGCAATCACACTGCCCACCGCAGGCCCGCAGCTCATTGTCACCGACCCCGCCACCTACAACAATGCCACCTCGATGACCGTCTACGATATGAAGGGTCAGGAAGTGGCGCTGACCTATTACTTCCAGAAGTCCGCCCCGGATGAATGGAACGTGTACATGTCGGCCAACGGGGTCTCGCTGCAAGTCGATGGCGCCGGAGACCCTATGCCGGTGACCACGGTCCAGTTCTCCCCCGACGGCAGTGCGCCAACCTCGCCCGTGGGTCCCGTCTTGATCGACATTCCGGGAACAGTCACCTCAAACGGTGCCTTGACCGAGCCCATCCTCGGCGTCGCGCTCAACCTTAATAGCACCACTCAATACGGCTCTCTATTCGGAGTGACCAGCCTGGCGCAGGATGGTTACGCGGCCGGCCAGCTGATTAACGTCATCATCGAAGAATCTGGCGTCTTGATGGCGCGTTACTCGAACGGCCAGTCCAAGCCGGCGGGTCAAGTCGAGCTTGCAAATTTCCGCAGCCCGAACGGCTTGGAACCCTTGGGTGGCAATGCCTGGGCGCGCTCCTTTGCCTCAGGCGCCCCCCTCACTGGCGTGCCGGGCAGCGGCAATCTAGGCCTGCTCCAATCCTCCGCATTGGAGGAGAGCAATGTGGACCTGACGGCCGAGCTGGTCAACCTGATCACCGCCCAGCGCGTCTACCAAGCCAACGCTCAGAGCATCAAGACGCAAGACCAATCGTTGCAGACGCTGGTCAACCTGCGCTAAATTGACTGAGGCTGCGACATGGACCGCATGATTTACCTATCGATGTCTGGCGCCGACGCGACCATGCAGCTCCAGGACAGCTTGGCGAACAACCTGGCCAACGTCTCGACAGTGGGTTTCCGCGCACAGTTGCATGCCTTGCGAGCGGCCCCCGTGGAGGGCAGCGGCGCCAGCACCCGCGTGTATACATTGGAAACCACCCCCGGCTACGACCCCACACCGGGCGTTGTGACCGCGACCGGGCGTAACCTCGACGTCGCCGTCAAGGGCGATAGTTGGCTGACGGTGCAAGCGTTTGACGGCACAGAAGCCTACACCCGCGCTGGCTCGTTCGACGTCGCGGCCGACGGTACGCTAGTCAATCGCAGCGGCCTGCAAGTGTTGGGTCACGGCGGCCCGATTCAGGTGCCGCCGAACAGCGAAGTCAGCATAGCCGCTGACGGCTCGATCAGCGCGCGCACTGCCAGTGGTGCCACCAGCGTGGTCGGCAAGTTGAAGGTGGTCACCCCCGAGGTGCCGCTGCAACGCGGGACGGATGGCCTGTTTCGCAGCTTCGAGGGTGATTCGCTGCCGGCGGACGACCGCGCGCGCGTGCAAGATGGTGCGCTCGAAGGCTCCAACGTCAGCGCCGTGGAAAGCATGGTGGCGATGATCGCTGCCGCGCGCCAGTTCGAGGCACAGATAAAGATGATTCAGACCGCCGAGGCTGACGCAAAGGCGGCGGAGCAGTTGCTTTCTGCGACTTAGGTCGGTTTTTGGCTCACGCAAAGGATTTGCACCATGATGCGTTCACTGTGGATTTCGAAGACGGGCATGGAGGCCCAGCAAACGCAGCTCGACACCATCACGCATAACCTGGCCAACGTCTCGACCAACGGCTACAAGCGTTCACATGCGGTGTTCGAGGACTTGATGTACCAAACGCTGCGCCAAGCGGGCGCCAACAGTTCCGAGCAGACCACCCTGCCCACCGGTTTGCAGCTCGGGTTGGGCACCCAAGCGGTGGCAACTTCGCGAATCTTCAGTCAAGGCAATTTGGCGCAGAGCACCAACCCGCTCGACTTGGCCATACGCGGCAATGGCTTTTTTCAGGTTCAGCTGCCCGATGGCAACACGGGCTACACGCGCGACGGCTCGTTCCAGGTCGACGCTCAGGGCACGCTGGTGACCAACAGCGGCTACCCGATACAGCCCGGCATCACCATTCCCGACGGCGCAACGGGTGTGACGATCGGCCAGGACGGCACCGTCAGCGTGTCGCTAGCCGGTCAGGTGCTACCACAGGTCGTCGGCCAATTGCAGATGGCCGGATTCATCAACCCAGCTGGCTTGGAGCCCAAAGGACAAAACCTGTTCAACGAGACCGCCGCGTCGGGGACGGCCAGCGTAGGCACACCGGGTTTGAATGGGCTGGGCGACATACAGCAAGGCTTCGTAGAGACTTCCAACGTCAACGTGGTCGAGGAGTTGATAGCGATGATCCAGACCCAGCGCGCCTACGAGCTCAACTCGAAGGCGATCCAGACTTCTGATCAGATGTTGCAAAAGCTCGCGCAGCTCTGAGTTCGACACTGAAATGAATCCTCTCGCATGGATCGCCATCCGTTGCGTCACGCTGACCGCCTCAGCGTTGACGCTTGCCGGCTGTCAGGTACTCAACGCGCCGCCGCCGGTCGACGTGGCGTTACCGACATCCGTGCGTCCGCCGCCGCAGGTGGTGCCGGTGATCAGCAACGGTGCCATCTTTCAGGCCGATAGGTACCGGCCGCTGTTTGAGGACCACCGCGCACGGCTGATCGGCGACACATTGACGGTGCAGATCGTCGAAAAAGTCAACGCCAGCCAAAAGTCAAACAGCAAGATCGACAAGACTGGCGAGGTCGCTGCCAACGTCACGGCATTGCCATTCATATCGTCCAATTCGTTTGGCCGTGCTTCCGCAACAGGCACGTCGACCAACACTTACGAGGGCAAGGGCAGCACGGACACCAGTAACGACTTCAACGGCACTATCACCGCCACGGTGACCGATGTACTGGCCAATGGCCACCTCCTCATCGCTGGCGAGAAGCAGATAGGCGTCAATCACAATGTGAACGTGCTGCGTTTTTCGGGTCAGGTGGATCCTCGTTCAATCCAGCCGGGCAACATCGTCGCCTCGGCGCAAGTCGCCAACGTACGCATAGAACACCGTGGCCGCGGCGCGCAAGCCGAGGCGCAGGGAATAGGCTGGCTGGCACGGTTCTTTTTAAACGTTCTACCGCTCTAGCCCTATCGACAATCGGATACATCAACAGGATGTATCCGGTATGTATAAGCACTCAGGCAGGCGCGAAAAGCTGGTGGACTGGCTCGCAGGTTTGGCATGGGCCGCCGCCTGCGCCGTCGTGCTCTGCTGGTGGCCCATGTCATCGCAAGCCACGCGTATCAAGGAAGTGGCCAGCGTGCAAGGCGTGCGCAGCAACCCGTTGGTCGGTTACGGCTTGGTGGTAGGACTCGATGGTACGGGTGACACGTCACCCAGCACAACGCAAAGCCTGATCGCGGCGTTGCAGCAAATGGGCACCACCGTCCCGACGGGCGTCGCCATCGGCGCCAAGAACGTTGCCGCAGTAATGGTGACCGCGACGCTACCCGCCTTCGCGCAGCCGGGTCAAAGCGTCGACGTGACCGTGTCCTCGACCATGAACGCCAAGTCGCTGCGCGGCGGCACCCTGATCGCTACCCCCCTCAGGGGTGCGGACGGCGAAATCTACGCGCTGGCGCAAGGCAACGTGGTTGTCAGTGGCGCGGGCGCTTCTGCCGGTGGCTCCAAGGTACAAGTCAACCACCTGAGCGCAGGCCGCGTGCCCGCGGGAGCGACGGTCGAGCGCAGCGTGCCCACACCGCTGAACCAGGGCGAGTATTTGCAACTTGACCTTGTTGCCGACGACTTCAGCACCGCGATCGCGGTGGCCACCACCATCAACAAGCGCATGGGCGACGGCAGCGCCCACGCTGTCGACGGGCGCGTAGTGCGTTTGCGCATGCCCGAGACAGCGCAAGCGCGCGTCGAGTTCCTCGCTAACGTAGAAAACCTTGCGGTGGAATTGGCTCTGCCGGCCGCCAAGATCGTGATCAACGCACGCACCGGATCGGTCGTGATGAACCAGACGGTGACGCTGGCACCGTGCGCGGTGGCGCATGGCAGCCTGTCGGTGACGATCAGTTCGACCCCGGTCATCAGTCAACCTGCCGCGCTGTCACCGGGCCAAACCGTGCAGGCCGAGAAAACAGATATCCAAATTCAACAGCAGCCCGGCGCCATCATCCAGATGGCCGCCGGCACCAAACTGACCGACGTTGTCAGGGCTTTGAATTCGCTGGGCGCCACGCCGCAAGACCTGCTGGCCATTTTGCAAGCCATGAAGTCTGCCGGCGCGCTCAACGCCGATATCGAGGTGATTTGATGGCGTTGACTTCGTCGTCATCGTTGCTCGCTGATGTACGTTCGTCCGACGCCCTGCGCGATCCCACCCTTGCCGCTTTGCGCGCACGCGCCTCGAGCGACCCCAATGCTGCGATCAAGGAAGTAGCCAAGCAGTTCGAGGCGCTGTTCATGCAGGCGTTGATGAAGAGCATGCGCCAAGCCACGCTCAGCACTGGCATGCTCGATAACGCCGGTTCCGAGTTGGGTACCGAAATGCTCGACACGCAATTCGCAACGCAGATGACCGGCCTGCCCGGTGGCCTGGGCGAGGCCATCGCGCGTCAACTGGAGCGACAAATGGCAGCCGTAGCTTCACCGCCAGCGCCCCCGCCCGCTGCCGCTGCCGCCGGCGCTGCGACGCGTACCGAACTACACAGCGATAGCGGCACGGGGCGAGCGCGCCAGATCGACTTTTTGCAGCGGCACCAAAGTGCCGCACGCTCGGCCGAAGAACAAACGGGAATCCCAGCCGCCTACATGCTGGGCCAGGCAGCACACGAGTCGGGCTGGGGCCGCCGCGAGATTCGCAACGGCGACGGCTCCAGCTCATACAACGTATTCGGCATCAAAGCCGGAGCGGGTTGGAATGGCCCCGTTGCCGAAGTCACTACCACCGAATACATTGGTGGCGTCGCGCGCAAACTCACACAAAAGTTCCGCGCTTACTCTTCTTACGAAGAGTCGTTTCGCGACTACGCCCGCCTGCTCAAGGACAACAGCCGCTACGCCCGCGTATTGGCCAACGCAGACAGCGTCAAGGGTTTCGCGCAGGGTCTGCAGCGAGCAGGCTACGCTACGGACCCCGCTTATGCCGACAAGTTGAGCCGCATCATCAACACCACGCTGCGCCTGCAGCGTGCAGCTGCTTAATCAGCACGGTAGCGCCATGCCAGTATCGCCCTTGATGTCGATCGGCTCCGGCGCCCTGGCAGCCAACGCCGCTGCCTTGCAGACCATCGGCCACAACATCGCCAACGCCAGCACGGTGGGCTATTCGCGCCAGCAAACGGTGTTGCAAACGGCGAGCGGCGAGTTCAAAGGCCAAGGTTTCTTCGGCAAGGGTGTCGACATCGCGAGCGTCACACGGGGACATGACGCATTTTTGACCCGCGAAGTTCTCGCGACGCAATCTATGGCCGCAGCCGACAGTGCCAGGCTGGCCAGCATGCAGCAGCTGGAGCGGGCTTTCGGCATTGGCGAAAGTGGCTTGGGTTATGCAACCGGCCAACTGCTCAACGCTTTTGTCGATGTCGCCAGCGGACCCCAAGACTACGCCGCACGCCAAGTGGTGCTGTCACGTGCCGAAGACGTGGCCTCGCGTTTTCGTACTGCCGCTCAGGATATTAAGGGACTGCAGTCCGGCGTTGTGCACGACGTGAGTAACCTGGTCGTCCAAGTCAATGCGCTGGCGCAAGGCATTGCCGGCGTGAACAAACAAATTGTGGCAGTTCGTGGCCTGGGACAGCCCCCGAACGACCTGCTCGACCAGCGCGATCAACTGGTGAGCGAACTCGGCAAGCTGGTGCAAGTCACTGTCATCGAGGCCGACAGTGGCGCACAAAGCGTATTTATCGGTGGCAGTCAACGTTTGGTACTGGGCGGACAAGCATTGCAGTTAACAACGGTTCCCGGCACTTTCGACTCGTCGCAGGTACAAATCAGCATTCTCGATTCAGGCGCTCAGCGCGTCCTGCCGAACAACCTGATCGTCGGCGGATCGATTGCCGGTCTGCTACGGTTTCAGAATACCGATCTGCAAGATGCGCGCAACGCCATTGGGCAACTCGCCGCGGCGCTGGCGGGCGCAATCAATGAACAACAAGCGTTCGGCTTAGATCTGTCAATCCCTGCGAGCAGCGGTGCCCCCATTTTCTCGGTAGGCGCGCCGCGCGTATTGCCCGCCAATACGAACGCCAGGGCGGCGGACGGTTCTTTCACTGCGTCCTACGTGGACGCCAGTGGCGTGCGCGTGTCCAGTGTCGGCCTGACGGTCGTCGATACCAGTGACTTGCCGGCCAGTGACTATGCGTTGCGCGCCGACCCGGCGGGTCTGCCCGGCGCCTACCAGCTGACCCGGCTTTCCGATGGCCTGGTGCGTACCGTCAACAGCGGCGACATCGTCGACGGTTTTCGAGTCGACATCGCCGTCCCGGCGCCGGCAACGTCCGACCAGTTCCTACTGCAGCCTCTGTCGTCGGCCGCGCTCGACATGAAGCGCATTTTGCAAGACCCCAGAGGTATCGCTGCAGCTTCACCCGTGACCGCGACGGTTGCGGCGGCCAATCAGGGTACCGTCGGTGTGGGCTTATTGCGTGCCGTAAGTACTGCGCTCGACCCTACACTGCGAGCCGACATCAGCTTCACCTCCGACACTGGCGACTACACCTGGGAGTTGCGCGATCGAAGCACCAACGCGCTTGTCAGTACAGGCGCACAGACTTGGACGGCAGGCACACCTATTGCCCTCAATGGTTGGGAGTTGCAACTGTCGGGAGTACCCCGCAACGGCGACGCAGTGACTGTGGACACCACCACTTACGCGGCCACCAACAACGGCAACGCGCTGGCGCTGGTTGCGTTGCGCGACGCTGGGCTGGTAGGGCGACAGACACTGACCAGTGGCACAGTGCTCTCGGGCATCACCATATCGGACGCTTACGGCAACGCAATCGCCAACGTGGGCGTCAAGGTGCAAAGCGCCAAAACCGCAGCAGCACAGTCCAGTTCGATGGCGACCAGCGCCGAACTTCGACGCAACGATGTCTCGGGCGTGAATCTCGACGAGGAGGCGGCCCGCCTGATTCAGTTCCAGCAAAGCTACCAGGCCGCTGCCAAGATGTTGCAGGTGGCACAGTCGATCATCGACACCCTGCTGCAGGTGACCAACTCGTGATGAAGAGCCTGCGGACCCGTGAGACTTGGAGAAGTATCCTATGCGAGTAAGCACCTCTTATACCCACGACACCACGGTGGAACGGCTACAGCAGCGCCAGGCTGAGTTAGTCGAGGCGCAGCTGAAGTTGGTCAGCGGCAAACGTGTTGCACGTGCCAGTGACGACCCATCCAACGCAGCACGCGCAGAGCGGGCACTGGCCGCAGTCGAGCGCAGCACCGCCGATCTGCGAGCGGTGGAAGCCAGCCGCAGGGCTACGTTGCAAACCGAGAGCGCGCTCGGCGACGCCACGGAACTGTTGCAGCAGGCGCGCGAGCTGATGGTGGCCAGCGGCAACGAAACCTACGACGACGCCCAGCGCCAGGTTTTGTCGAACCAAATTCGCGGCCTTCGCAGTCAATTGCTGTTGGTGGCCAACCGCGGCGACGGCACAGGAGGCTTTCTGTTTGGCGGCCAGGGGTCTGGCGCCCCGCCGTTTCTTGATTCGACCGGCGGCGTCGCGTTTGTCGGTACACGCGGCGAAATGAGCGCTGACCGCACGGAGACGTTACCGATCACCATGGACGGTGAGGCTATTTGGCTATCGGCGCCAACGGGTAACGGCGTGTTTGAAACAAGAAGCCTGGTCAGCGCAGGGGGCGCGTGGGTCGATACCGGACGCGTCGTCGACCCGGCCGCCGTCACAGGCTCGACCTACACCGTCAACTTCACCGATATCCTGGGCGCGGCCACGTACAGTGTGCTCAAGGACGGCGCGCCAACAGCATTGACGAACATCAGCTATGTTTCCGGCCAAGCAATCCAGATCGACGGCATGGCGTTGACGATAACGGGGCCGGCTGTGATGGGTGACCAATTCGAGATCACACCTTCAACGTCCACCCTGAGCGTTTTCGACACACTGGACAAAGCGGCCGACGATCTTGCCACGCCGCAGCAAAGTAGAGCCGCGATTGCGCAGTCCAGGGTGTTGAACTTAAGCAACCTCGACTCGGTGCTGGGGCGCCTGCTGGGCGCGCGCAGCACAGCGGGAGCGGTCCTGAATCGAATCGACAACGTTTCCAGCCGGCTAGACTCCACCAAACTTGCTGCCCAGACGGATCGCTCGAACGCCGAGGACCTCGACATGGTCGCAGCGATTTCTGACTTCCAGAACAAGCAAAGCGGTTACGACGCGGCCCTGAAGGCTTATGCTTCGGTGCAGCGACTGTCTCTGTTCGACTTCATCAGGACTTGAAAAACAACAAATGATCGCTTTTCTTACCTCGCGTATACGATGCGCGGTAAAACAAGCGATGTACCGCTGAGCGTGGTTGGCCTGTAAGCACCTGCGCGCGCAGCAGGCAGTCATTTTTCGTCGATTGGAGCCGGTATGGCAGACACTTCCGTTCTGGAGCAGGTGGCGTTGTGCTACGCGCCCTTCATCGACCGCGAGTGTTCGGTGATGGCGACGCGATTGAGCGCGTTTCCGCTCAAGTCGGGGGTGGCGATCAACGTACAGCAGTTTCTGGACGCCGTGGCGCAGGTGTGGCCGTTGGAAGGCGGCAAGGTATCGCTCAACGTACTCAGTGAAAGCCTGTTGCAAGACCTCATCGGTGCCGAGCCAAGCGCCAACCTGATGGTCGAAGTGCCATCTTTCATGGCCAACGACCCGGCGCTCAGCCCAGGCCTGCAAGCACTGCACGCACGCGGCAATGTGCTGTTGCTCAAAGGTCGGCCGACCGAGCAGTTGCCGCGTGAACTGCTGCCCTGTTTCACTTATTCGATCATCGACCTGGCCGAAGACCGCCGTTTGAACCAGGGCACAGTCGCCGAGCAACACATCGCGTCGCGCAGTATTCCGACCGTGCAGTCGGGCGTGCGCACCATGGCCGAGCTAGATCAAAGCTTCGGGCGTGGTGTCGCGGCCGTCGTCGGTTGGCCGATCGACGGTGCGCTCGTGGAACCGAAATCCAAAACGAAGCAGGATGGCCAGGGCGACTTGCAGGTTATCGTCGAGTTGATCCACCGCATTGATCGCGAAGAGCCGATGGAGAAAATGGAACAGACCCTGCGCCGCGATCCTACGCTGGCTTTCAAGCTGTTGCGCTACATTAACTCGCCCGCATTCGGGCTGCGCGTTGAAATTCAATCCTTTGCGCACGCGCTGATGATGTTGGGCTACCAGCGTCTCAAGCGCTGGCTAGCGTTGCTGTTGGCAACCGCTCACAAGGACAGCAAGATGAAGCCGGTGATGTTTGCCGCTGTCAGGCGCGGTTTGCTGATGGAGGAATTGGCCCGTACCGTTGGCGACGAGGAGATGCGCAGCGAGATGTTTATTTGCGGCGTGTTCTCGCTACTCGACCGGATGTTCAACCAGCCTTTCTCGCAACTGCTCAAGACCGTGCCCGTGCCCGCACGCGTGGTGCAGGCCTTGGGTGAAGGCAACGGCCCGTACGCCCCCTACCTTGACCTCGTGAGGGCGGTTGAGAATGAATCGCCATTCGATGTTTGTGATGCCGCAGAAAAGCTGCTACTGGGTACTGGCGAGGTCAACCGGGCACTGTTGACAGCGCTAGGTTCTGCGTCCAAGCTCTGATGAATCGGCGTCGTGCCGACTGCAAACGGGCGTTATTTCCGGCGTGATTAGAGCATTGCGATAACTGCCTACACTGGAGATTCAGTGCCTGTTGACACGACACCCGCATTGGTGCCCGCAGCGCTGACAGGCCCTGGCAACAAGGCTTGCCGACGGTCAATCCCGTTAGGACGCTGATGAAACTGCTGGAAGCTTTCTCGGGAACGCTTTCGCTCCACGCCTTGCTCGACTTGCTTTCCGACGCTGTGCTGGTGCTGGACCGCTCGGGACGCTTGTCGTTTGCCAATGCCGCGGCATTGCAGTTGCTCCACTGCGAAGCAGGGTGGCCGTTGGAGCGCTTGCAACCGGTGTTGGGCGCGCCGGTGTTGCGCTGGGTGCGCGCCGAGTTGGCAGCAACCGCACCGGGCAGCCAAGGGCCGCAAGCCGCGTTGCCGGACGGTCGCAACGCCAGCGTTGCACTGCAGCGGCTGGATGCGCGGCGTTGGGCGTTGCGTTTGCAGTGCGGCTCGGTTGCGACCGCCCAGACAATGGCGACAAAAGACGCGGGGCTGCGCTCGGGCAACAAGGCCAACGAAGGTCAACCCGCGTTCTCGGAGTGGCTAAAAGTGTTGTGGGAATCACCGCTGCCCATCACCCTGGCCGACGCCCAACGCCGCCTTACTGATGTAAATCAGGCCTTTCTCGATTTTTGCGGCTTCAATCGTGAGCAAGTGCTTGGCATCGACCCGATTGAACTACAGCCTGAGGCCGACCGCGCCGAGTCAAGGGCACTTCGCCAGCGCCAGTCGACAAACTTAGGGCGAAGAGACACGCCAACACTGTTGGAGCATCGCTTGATCGATGCAGGCGGACGCATACGCTGGGCGCGCGAAAGCCGGCACGCCGTCGCGGACATTCAGGGACGCACCGTCTACATGGCTGTCCTGCAGGACACCACAGCCGAACATGCTGCGCGCGAACGTGCAGACTATTCGGTGCGTGAACTCAAAGATTGGTTCAACCTGAGCCCCATGGGCATGGTGCTGTTCGAGGACACGGGCTTGCTGGTGCACGCCAACCGGGCGTTTGAGACGATGGTCGGGCCACTGCCAGCGTTGCTGTCCGACGCTGAGCCTGGCATACAGCAACTGCTGGCGTTCAGCAACGGCCGCTCATTCGCACCAGTAGAACCCGACGCTGCGCCCTTGGAGCGCCACGCTTGGTTGGCGCCTGGTGGCGGCGCCGCACGGCGGCTGCGCGCTGCCGTGCGCTGCTACGAAACGCCTGGGGGCAACCGACGTTACATGGCGGTTGTCGAAGACCGCAGCATGGAAGAGGAGCGCGACCTGGCTCAGATGCAAATCGGCGCGTTGATGGACACCGCCGGTGTGGGCCTGGCGACGTTTCAGGAATCCTCAGGCTGGGTCCATCGCCATTTGGCTGGTGCAGCACCGTCAAGCGACGGCGATGCCGCGCCGCCGGCCGGCTTGCACAACATCAGCCGATCCATAGTACTGCCCGAATCGCTGCCGGAATTTGAAAAAGTACAGCACGCACTGCGACACACGTTGCGCGTTGAGGCACGTTACGCGATACAGCACGCCACCATGGGTCTGCGTTGGCTACTGACCCGGGTCGAGCCGGCGACACTGGCGTCTGGCCAGCGCAGTACGTCGGTGGTGACGCTGGATATCACCGACCAACATCAATCGCAGCAGCGAAGCGAGCAGTTATTGCGCGAAATGACGACCATTCTTGAGAGCAGCAACGCCGGCATGGCCTATGTGCGCGGCAACCAGCTGGTACGTTGCAATTTTCGCTTCGAGAACATGCTCGGGTTGTCGCCGGGACGCGCAACCGGTAGCAGCATCGTCGAGTTGTTCGCCCTGCAGCCCCAAGCCGAGCGTATTGCGCACGACACATTGCAAGCGTTGGCGCAGGGTCAAGTTTACGAGACCGAGTTCGAAATAGCATCGCTCAATGGTCCACGGTGGTATTCGTTATCGGCGCGGCGCAGTGGACTCGCCTCGGACAGCATTGAGGCGATCATCGTTCTGTCGGACATCACACGCCTGAAATCTCAGCAAAGCGAATTGGAGGTGCTGGCGCGTGACCGTGAGTTGATGTTCAGTCTGTCTGAAGTGGGAATTGCTTTCCTGCGCCACGGCCGCATCCAGCGTGCCAACGACGCCTTGGCCACTTTGACGGGCTACACGGTGAGCGAACTCCAAGATCTTGCACTCGATGTACTGTTTGTTGACCGCGCTGAGTTTGACCGCCTTTGGGCGCGCGAGGATGAAGCAATGCGTCGCAGCGGCCGCTGGAGCGGTGAGCGACAACTTCGCCGCCGAGACGCTCAGTTGCTCTGGGTTCAAGTCAGCAAGAAGCTGGTCGTCGACGGCGACCCGGGGGGGGGCATCATCGCGTCTTACGTCAATGTTGACGCGCGCCGCCACGCCGAACAAGCCGTCGCGCTGCAAGCCGAGCGCACACGCGCCATCCTCGACTCGGTGTTGGTGGGTATCGTTACCGTCGGCGCGGACGGCATCGAGTGGATGAACCGCTCGGCTTGCCGCATGTTTGCCGGCAATCTGGAGGGTTTTCTCAACCAGCCTATCAGTACGGTGGCTACTGACGAAGCGGCGCATCCCTTCCGCCAGACACAGTATCTCAACGTCCTGGTCGAAGGTCAGGCGGAGACCTTCGAATGCCGCGTCAAAGCACGCGACGGGCGCGAATTTTGGGTCGTTGGCAATGCGGTGGTCACAGGGCGGGGCCACGCCGGCCGTCAGCTCACCTACGCGCTGCTGGACATCGACCGCCGGCGCGAGGCTGAGGCACGCATTGCCGAGGCGCAAGCCTCGCTGCAACGCCTGATAGAGATGGCGCCGCTGGCGATAGCCCTGTTCGACGCCAGCAGCTTGCGCGTGCTGCAACTCAACCAGACTGCGGCGGAGATTTTCGGCTTCACCGCGGTCGCGCTGGTGGGACTCTCACTCGAAGAAATCACCGACCCCGAGTTGGCCGCGACGATGAGAGTCGATATGGAGACGGCCCTGGCCACTGGCACGGTAACCAAACGCGAGTACGCCATCTCGGACCGCGGCGAATCGCGGTTGTGGGATGCGCGCTACCTGCCGCTGGGCCCGCCCGATGAGCAGACCGACCAGTTGCTGCTGGTCGCAACAGATGTCACCGAGCAGCGAGCCGCGCAAGAAGCGCGCCTAGAGGCCGCCATCGAACAGCGCGATATGCTGGTCAAGGAGGT
>JAOTTZ010000134.1 GCA_029864165.1 Burkholderiaceae bacterium | reverse complement strand
GCTTTGAAAGCGAGTGAAGAACAGCACCGGCTCCTCGTTAACCATCTTCTGGCCGGCGTCGTGGTGCATGCGCCGGACACCTCGATTCTGTTCAGCAACGCTGAGGCAGGACGCGCGCTGGGGTTGACGACGCAGCAGATGCTGGGCAAGCGGGCGACGGATCCACAGTGGGTGTTCTTTCGCGAGAACGGTACGCCCATGCCGATCGAGGACTACCCGGTAGCGCGGGTGATCACCACCGGCCAGCCGTTCACAAACGCTGTGGTGGGAGTCAAACATCTGCCCAATAGCGAGATCACATGGCTGATCGCGAGTGCTTACCCCGAGTTCGATACGCGCGGCAAGCTCCAACACGTGGTGGTGTCGTTTGTCGATATCACCACGGGCAAGCGAGCCGAAGAAGCGTTGCGAGCCAGCGAAGAACGTTTGCAACGTGCGCTGGATGCCTCGCGTATCTCGCTGTGGGACTTTGATCTGGTAAAAGGGGAAATCTATCTGTCTGAGACGTGGTCCGAGCTTCTCGGTGGCCCACGCATACCTACCACGATGGCATTTTCGGCGCTTGCCAAGTTCGTGCCGGCGGAAGACCAGGCTGCAATTGCGACCTCGATGATTTCCGCCCTCAAAGGTATCAGTGCAAGTTACGCGGTGGAGCACCGTGTTCGAAGAACTGACGGCAAGATCATCTGGTTGCTCAGCAAAGGCAGGGTGATTGAGCGCGACGCCAATGGCCACGCGCTGCGCGCCGTGGGCACCAATCAGGACATCACCGAACGCAAGCACTCCGAAACTGACCGGCTAAACCTGGAGGAACAGTTGCGCCAATCGCAAAAGATGCAGGCAATCGGTACGCTGGCGGGAGGTATCGCGCACGACTTCAACAATATCCTGAGCGCCATTCTGGGCAACGTGGCACTGGCCAGCCAGGACGTGGGGACGGCGCAGCCGGCGCTGCTGAACAGCTTGGAGCAAATCAAGAAATCGGCCGTGCGGGCGCGCAGCCTGGTGCAACAGATTCTCGCCTTCAGCCGCCACCAGCCGCATGCCCTGACGTGTCAGCCGCTGCGACCAATGGTCGAAGAGACTTTGGCCATGCTGCGCGCGACATTGCCGGCCATGGTCGTGATCGACGCATGCATTCAGGATGAGCCGATTCACGTGCTTGCCGACCTCACGCGGATGCAACAAGTATTGATGAATCTGGCCACCAACGCCTGGCATGCCTTGCAAGGCAGCGGCGGGCGCATCAGCGTCGGCCTGGATCAAGTGGTCTTTGGCGGCGAAATCGCACAGCCCCCGAGCGTCTTGCCGCCAGGTCGCTACGCTCGCCTGTGGGTCAGCGACACGGGCTGCGGCATGGACGACGCCACGCAGGCACGAATCTTCGAGCCCTTTTTCACCACCAAACCGGTGGATCAGGGGACGGGTTTAGGCCTGGCCGTCGTGCACGGCATCGTGGCCGCGCATCATGGCGCTATCACGGTGCAGAGCAAGCTTGGTCAGGGCAGCCGCTTCGACGTGTATCTGCCGCTGTTGGCAGCACCCGCCGAAATCGCGGTACCGGTTGCCACCACGCCCGGATCAGGCCCGGGCCTGGGCCAGCGCGTGCTGTACTTGGACGACGACACGTTCATGCTGACGATGGTGGAACGCTTGCTGCAGCGCTGGGGGTACGACGTGACGGTTTACCGCGATGCGCGTGACGCTGTCGCGGCTGTGCGCGCACAGCCCGATGCTTTCGACCTGGTCGTGACCGACTTCAACATGCCCGAGCTGTCCGGTTTGGAAGTGGCCAAACAGTTGACTGGCATCAAGCGCGACCTTCCTACCATCATCTGTTCGGGCTATGTGACCGAGGAACTTCGGGCGCAGGCCTCACAAATTGGCGTGCGTGCAGTGGTGAACAAGGAGACCGCGGTCGATGAGCTGAAAGGGCTTATTTATCAAGTCCTGTCGGGGCAAACGATTGCCCCTTAGAGCGGCGCTGGTCATTGCTGCCGTGTAACTCATGTGGTCGTCGTGTCTCGCGTGAGCGTGGCAGCGGCTTGACCGGTGGGCAGGTCCTGGTGTTCTGGTATTGACCGCAGCAGCACGCGAAGGCGAGGGCGGTTAAAGTAAGTGGCCTCTCAACGCACCCAGGCGGCGTGGTCGCTGCAGCCAACGTCCGGTACAAACCGCAGGTTTGCGCAATACAAGATGAACCACGACTCGCAAGCCCCTGGAAATGACGGTGAGCGGCACCGTCGCGCCGAGGCGCGGTTGGCGCAGCTTCAAACACCAGTCAACGACTTGCTTTCGTCGGAAGGGTTGCGGCGGCGGTTGCACCAAATGCAATTGCGCCAAATCGAGCTTGAACTGCAAAACGACGAGCTGCAGAGATTGCGCGCCGAGCAGCAAGCGCAACTTATGCGCTACGCTGAGTTCTACGACCTTGCGCCAGTGGCCTGCCTCACATTGGACCATGACGGTGTGATCGGGCGGTTGAACAACGCGGCGGCCAAACTGCTGGGGCGTGGTCGAACCGAATTGACTGGGCAGCGCCTGAGGTCGTTCGTTGCCCCCGAGTCGTTGCTGGTCCTCGATATATTGCTTCCAGAAATATTCGCCGCCCAAACTGTTCAGAGCTACGAGCTCACTATTCAGCCACCAGGCCAGCCTTGCCGCGCCGCGCGCATGGACGTGGTTGTTGCTTCAGATCCGCACGAATGCCACGCGATCATCAGTGATATCACCGAGCACAGAAATGTCGAGCAAGCACTGTGGGAGCGCGAGTCCAGATTGCGTGAACAGGCAGCGTTGATAGAAGGTCAGCAAAAGATGAACGCGGTCGTCGAAACGGCGCTTGACGCTGTCGTACGCATGGATGCCTCAGGCCATGTCGTGGCGTGGAATCCTCAAGCTGAAGTTATTTTCGGTTGGACTGCCAACGAGGCCATTGGACGGTCTATGCATGACACGATTATTCCGCCACAGTATCGGGCGCGACATATCCATGGCATGCAGCATTTCCTGGCCACTGGACAAGCGAAAATTCTGAATAAAAGGCTTGAACTTTCGGCCTTGCACAGTGACGGGCGTGAGTTTCCAATCGAGTTGACGATCGCGCTGCTGAAGACACAGGAACAGGTCGAGTTCAGCGCTTTCATCCGCGATATCAGCGCGCGCAAACAAGCCGAGACCGTGCAACGCGAACTTGAAGCGCAGTTGCGCGAATCGCAGAAGATGCAGGCCATCGGTACCCTGGCGGGCGGCGTTGCGCACGATTTCAACAACATACTCGCCGCCATCCTCGGCAATGTTGCGCTGGCGAGCCAGGAAATTGAAGCGCGGCACGCGGTGATCGACTGCCTAGATCAGATCAAAAAGTCAGCCTTGCGTGCACGCAGCCTGGTGCAGCAAATTCTCACCTTCAGCCACCGCCAACCGCAAGCGCTGGTGTGCCAGCCCCTGCAACCGTTGGTGGAAGAAACCGTAGCGATGCTGCGCGCCACAGTTCCAGCGATGGCCGTGGTCGAGGTCACGATGCCTGGTGAACCGCTTCATGGCCTGATCGATGTGACGCAGATACATCAAGTCTTGACGAACCTGGGCACCAATGCTTGGCATGCTTTGCAAGGCGCTGGCGGACGCATTGGCATCGACCTGGACACAGTCGATCTCAGTGCCGAGGCTACGCACCGCCCTGGCGGCTTGCCGCCGGGGCGCTACGCCCGGCTGCGGGTGAGCGACACGGGTTGCGGCATGGACGCAGCGACACAGGCGCGCGTTTTCGAGCCATTTTTCAGCACCAAATCGGTCGACCAGGGAATAGGGTTGGGCTTGGCCGTTGTGCATGGCATTGTGTCTACGCACCACGGTGCGATTACGCTGGAGAGCAAGCCTGGCGTTGGCAGCCGCTTCGACGTATACCTGCCCTTGGTGGATCGGCCTGAAGAGACGTCGACACCGGCTGTGACTGAATCGGAGGTGATGATCGGCCAGGGTATCCTGGCACCGGAAAAGGGCAGGCATGTTCTCTGTGTGGATGACGATGAGGCCATGCTGGTGGTGGTGGAGAGCTTTCTGCGGCGTGCGGGCTATCGCGTCACGGCTCACCGCAACCCGCACGAGGCAGTAGCGACCGTGCGAGGGCAGGCCAGCGATATCGACATTGTGGTGACCGATTTCAACATGCCAGAAATGTCGGGCTTGGACTTGGCGATAGAACTGGCCCACATCAGGCCGGACCTGCCGGTTGTGGTCAGTTCAGGCTATGTGACCGAAGAACTGCGGGCCCTTGCATTGCAAGCCGGTGTGCGCGCCGTGCTGAACAAAGAAAACACCTTCGACGATCTCGTCGGCATCCTCGATCGCATCGTATGGTCAGAGCCGGCCGCCGATGGAGAGTCTGCTCAAGGCAAACAGTCTGGGACTGCAGCCAAAGCTAAAAGCGGGCGCAACGGCTAAGTACCGTCAGCGCCATGCCTCAGGCCCGACTACTTGAAGCGTGGCTGGGGTATCGTGCTCAACTCGCCCGGCAACGAACCGATGTACCGCGCCATCAGTTTGAGCTCACTGATGCTGAAGGGCTTGGCCATGCCGCCCATGATGGGGTCAGCACGTCCGACATGTGGGTTGCCTTGCGTTTGGTAGGCCTTGAGCGCCGCATACAAGTAATCGGCGTGCTGACCGCCCAGCTTTGGGTAACTAGGATCGATAGGCTGGCTGAAATTCTCACCGTGGCACGCCAAACAATTGCCTTTTTGCAGCAATGCCGCTACCTGGGCGCTGGGTGCTTGAGCAGGCTTGCGCGCGACTTGTTGCGCTTCTTTCTTGCCTAACTGCTCATAGTACGCGGCCAAATCGGCGATGTCTTGTTCGCTCAGCGATACGGCGATGCCAGTCATGGTCGGGTGTTTGCGAGTGCCCTTGCCGTAGGCCGTTAAGGCCGAGGCGATGTACTTCGCATTTTGGCCGGCAATCTTGGGCACCTTGTATATCTCGGGAAAGCTTGCCTGGTAACCCGGGATGCCATGGCAGCCGATACACATGGCTGCCTTTTTCTCGCCGGCACTTGCACTTTGCGCTTGAGCGGCGGGAGCGAGGCACGCCATGCTGGTCAGCGCCAGCACGGTGGAGATCAGCTTATTCATGGTTTTGCGCGTCAGCCTCGTGGTTCATCAGGACAAGAACAAACTGCCAACACAAATTATAGAGGTGCCACTCACGTGCGCTGCGTGGTGCTGACACATCATGTGTGGTCAATCCGGGTCAGCTGCGCCACTTGATTGAGCAACCAATGCTTGCGTTTTGTTCGGCGGGACCGGCGCCGGTGTCGGCAATCTGCCGCATGGCTTCAAAGAGCTCTCGTCGGCTGTTAGCGGGCGCGGCGTTCATCCCCGAGGCGTCTATACGTCCGCGATACTCGAGCGCCAGCTCGGCGTTGTAGCCAAAAAAATCAGGCGTGCAAACGGCGCCATAGGCATGTGCCACCTGTTGCGATTCGTCGTAAAGGTAAGGAAACTCAAACTTGTGCCGCTGGGCGAGCAGCTTCATGTTGTCGAACGAGTCCTCGGCGTAGGTCACGACATCGTTGCTGCTGATGGCGACGCATCCAACGCCCAGGCCACGCAGCTCGTTGGTGTCGCGGACAATGCGGTCGAGTACCGCCTGAACGTACGGGCAGTGGTTGCAAATGAACATCACGAGCAAACCGCGCTTGCCGGCAACCGCGTCGCGTGTCCACTGCCGCCCATCGACGCCAGGGAGTGAAAAATCCGGTGCTGTTGCGCCGCGGTTCAATGCTGAAGTTGAAGTTTTCATGGTTACATCCCAGAATAGTTAGGCCCGCCGCCGCCTTCAGGCGCGATCCAGACGATGTTTTGCGTCGGGTCTTTGATATCGCAGCTCT
>JAOTTZ010000133.1 GCA_029864165.1 Burkholderiaceae bacterium | reverse complement strand
ACCTTCGCTCGCGACGGGGCACGCGGCCCGCCGCTGCCGGGCGTGAACGACCATGAGACCACCGTAGCCTTGTTGTTGTCCTTGCCCCTGTACACCGGGGGCGCGCGCAGCGCGCGGCAACGGCAGGCCTACGAAGAGTTGACCGGGCTGCGCGTCCAACGTCAGGCCGTGGTTGAGCGCGTCGAGCAACGTATTCGCTCCGCCCTGCATACGGCGCGCAGCGCGTTGACCGGTATCCGCCTGTCACGCCAGGCGACCGATGCCGCCCAGAGCAGCCTCGACGTGGTGCGCGACGCCTACTCCCGCGGCACGTTGTCGATACTCGACTTGCTGGATGCGCAGAATGCCGCGCTCGTGGCCGAGTTGCGCGCGGCCACCGGCGTCCATGACTTCCTGAGCAGTCTGATGGAGGTCGAGCGCGCCGCGGCACGTTTCGATTTCTTTTTGACTCAGAACGATCAGGCCGATTGGCTCGCGCGTCTGGAACACTACTTCGTGGAGCGCGGCGTGCCGATACCGCAAGTTGGACCGCGGGTGGACCATGTTCAAGAGCAGTAAGACAACAGCCGTTGTAGCGCTGGCGGTACTCGCGGCGCTGATCGGCGTGCTCGCATGGCAAACCTTGCGCGAGCCCGGGCTGCCGCAGGGTATTGCTGTTGGCAATGGCCGGCTCGAAGCAACTCAGGTTGATATCACCGCCAAGTTCGCTGCGAGGCTTTCCGAAGTCAACGTCAAGGAGGGTGACGAGGTCACCGCTGGCCAAGTGCTGGCGCGCATGGACGCGCGCGAACTAGAGGCTGAACTGCGCCAGGCGCAGGCTCTCGTGACGCAAGCGCGCAAGCAACGCGCCGCCGCAACGGCGGTGATAGCGCAGCGTCAAAGCGAGGTGGCACTGGCCGAGAAGAACCTGGCGCGCTCGCGCGAGTTGTACGAAAACCAAAACATTCCCATCGAGCAGTTGCAGCGCAGCGAGACGGCGGTGCAAACGGCTCAGGCCGCGCGCTCCGTTGCCGAGGCCGAGTTGGCGCTGGCCGAGGCCGGGATCGAGGCTGCGGCAGCCAGGGTCGAATCGGTGCGTACCCGCATTGACGACAGCGTGCTCAAGACACCGATCGACGGGCGGGTGCTGTATCGGCTGGCCGAGCCAGGCGAGGTGCTGCCCGCCGGTGGCAAGGTGTTCACGGTGCTCGACTTGACCGATGCCTTCATGACCATCTTTCTGCCGACCCTCCAGGCAGGGCGGCTGCGCATTGGCGACGAGGCTCGTATCGTGCTCGATGCGATCGCCGAGTACACGATACCGGCCACGGTTTCATTCGTCTCCCCTGAGGCGCAGTTCACGCCCAAGGAAGTAGAGACCCGCACCGAGCGCGAGAAACTCATGTTTCGCGTCAAGGTTCGGATAGCCCCGGGGCTGCTCGCCAAACACGCCGCCATCATGAAGACTGGCGTGCCGGGCGTGGCTTACGTGCGGCTGGGCACCGACGTCGTCTGGCCCGAGGCCTTGCAAACACGCCTGCCGCCATGAGCGCCGAACCTCTGCCATGCGTGGCACGCGTGGCAGGCCTTAGCCACCGCTATCGCAAAGCGCGCGCACTCGACGGTGTGGCGCTTGAACTCCCGGCGGGTTGCCGCGTCGGGCTGATAGGCCCGGACGGCGTCGGCAAATCGACTCTGCTAGCGCTCATTGCAGGCGCACGTCGCATACAGGCCGGTACGGTCGAGGTATTCGGCGGCGACATGCGCCGCGGCCGCTACCGCAGCACAATCGCACCGCGCATTGCCTACATGCCGCAAGGGCTGGGCCGCAACCTCTACGCAACGCTATCGGTGTTCGACAACGTCGACTACTTTGGTCGCCTGTTCGGCCAGGGGCGCGCGGAACGCAGGCAGCGCATCGACGAGTTGCTGCGCAGCACGGGGCTGGCAGCGTTCCGCGACCGCCCTGCGGGAAAGTTATCCGGTGGTATGAAGCAAAAGCTTGGGCTGTGTTGCGCGCTGATCCACGACCCCGACTTACTCATCCTCGATGAGCCCACCACAGGCGTCGACCCCTTATCACGCCGCCAGTTCTGGGAGCTGATCGACCGCATGCGTACCAGGCGCCCCGGTATGAGTGTTGTCGTCGCGACCGCCTACATGGAGGAGGCCGAACACTTCGACTGGCTAGTCGCCATGAACGCCGGTCGTGTGCTGGCCACGGGTAGCCCGGCCGAGCTCAAGGCGCGCACCGACCAAACCTACCTCGATGCGGCGTTCATCGCGTTGCTGCCACAGGCGCAGCGCGCGGGCCACCACGCGCTGACGATACCGGCGCGCGCTGCCACGACCGACGGGACGCCGGCGATCGAGGCGCAGGATCTCACCATGCGCTTTGGCGACTTCACCGCCGTCGACCGCGTGAGCTTGCGCATCGAGCGCGGCGAGATCTTCGGCTTTCTGGGCTCCAACGGCTGCGGCAAAACCACGACCATGAAAATGCTGACCGGCCTGCTGCCGCCCAGCGCCGGCGATGCCAAGCTGTTCGGTCATGCGGTCGACCCGCACGACATCGCAACCCGAAAACGCGTCGGCTATATGACGCAGGCGTTCTCGCTGTACTCGGAACTCACGGTGCGCCAGAACCTGGTGCTGCACGCGCGGTTGTTCCACCTGCCAGGCACGGAGATCGCAACGCGCGTGCCTGAGTTGATCGAGCGTTTTGGCTTGGGCGAGCACGCCGACGCGCTGACCGCAGCGCTGCCGCTCGGTATCCGCCAGCGCTTGTCGCTCGCGGTCGCCATGGTGCACCGGCCTGAGATGTTGATCCTCGATGAGCCCACTTCGGGTGTCGACCCGGTGGCGCGCGACGATTTTTGGGAATTGCTGCTTGATATTTCGCGCCGTCAGGGCGTGACGATCTTCATCTCCACGCACTTCATGAACGAAGCCGAGCGTTGTGACCGCATCTCACTGATGCACGCTGGCCGTGTGCTGGCAAGCGATACGCCTGCGGCGCTCAAGCAAGCACGCGGCGCAGTGACGCTGGAGGAAACCTTCATCGCCTATTTGGAAGAAGCGACGGGCAAGGACAAGCAAGATGCGCCGACCGTGACGGCTGCGGTTGTCGCACACGCCACGCCGGCGCGCGCTGGATTTCGTCTGCCGCGCTTGCTCGGCGTGGCGCGACGAGAAACGCTAGAGCTGTGGCACGACCCGATCCGGCTCACGTTTGCACTCATCGGCTCGGCGCTACTGATGTTCATGCTGGGCTACGGCATGACCTTCGACGTCGACGAGCTGCGCTTTGCGGTGCTCGACCGCGACCAGACACCGCAAAGCCGCGATTACGTGCGCAATATTGCCGGCTCGCGCTACTTCATCGAGCGCCCTGCATTGGTCGATCAACCCGAACTCGAGCGACGCATGCGCAGCGCCGAACTGAGCCTCGCCATCGAGATCCCGCCCGGCTTCGGCGCCGATCTCAAACGCGGCCGTTCGCCCGAGGTCGGCATGTGGGTCGACGGCGCAATGCCTTTTCGCGGTGAAACCACGCGCGGCTATGTGCAGGGTTTGCACTACCAGTACCTCACCGATCTCGCTACCCGCAGCGGCATGACCTCGCCCGCAGCCGCTGCCGACATCGAGGCGCGCTACCGCTACAACCAAGACTTTGAGAGTTTCAACGCTATGGTGCCGGGCACTATCCCGATCCTGTTGGTGTTCATCCCGGCGATGCTGACGGCGCTCGGCGTGGTGCGCGAAAAGGAACTCGGCTCGATAACAAATCTGTATGTCACGCCGATGACGCGTCTCGAATTTCTGCTCGGCAAGCAGTTACCCTACGTCGGCTTGAGCATGATCAGCTTCTTCGGCTTGCTCGCGCTGGCGGTGGTTGCCTTCGGCGTACAGCTCAAGGGCAGCTTCTCGGCGCTCACGCTCGGTGCGCTGTTGTATGTGACCGCGACCACGGCGTTGGGTTTGCTGATGTCGACCTTCACGCGCTCGCAGGTGGCGGCGATCTTCGGCACCGCCATCGCCACCATCACACCGGCGCTGGCGTTTTCGGGGTTGAATTCCTCGGTCTCGTCGCTGGAAGGCGGCCCCGCGTTGATATCCAGCGTCTACCCCACGACGCATTTCCTCGTCATCACGCGCGGCACCTTCAGCAAGGCGCTGGGTTTTGGCGATCTTGCCGACCAGTTCGCGGCGCTGGCGGTGTTCGTGCCGGCGATCATCGTGCTATGCGCGCTGCTTTTGCGCAAGCAGGAGAAGTGAGCGTGCAGCACCTGGTGAACATTTTGCAACTCGGCGTCAAGGAGATGCGCAGCCTGTGGTTTGACAAGGTGCTGTTGATATTTCTGATCTGGTCGTTTTCATTCGGCGTATACGAGGCGGCCAACAGCCAATCGACCGAGCTGCGCAGCGCGCCGGTGGCGGTGGTCGACGAAGACCGCTCGCCGCTGTCGCAGCGCATCCTCGGCGCGCTGCGGCCGCCGGAGTTCATGCCGCCCAAGCTCATCGAGTTCGTCGACGTCGACCCGGGTTTGGATGCCGGGCGCTTTACCTTCACGCTGCACGTGCCGGCGAGTTTTCAGCGCGACGTGCTGGCCGGGCACCGGCCGGCCATCCAGCTCAATATCGACGCCACGCGCATGAACGAGGCCTTCATCGGCGCCGGCTACATCCAAAACATCGTTACCGATGAAGTCGTGCGCTTCGTGCAGGGCTATCGCGGCGAAGCGGAGCTGCCGGTCAAGCTCGCGGTGCGCATGCAATTCAATCCCAACCTGAACGGCGTCTGGTTCTTTGGGGTCATGGAGATCATCAACAACATCACGATGCTGTCGATCATCCTGGCCGGCGCAGCGCTGATCCGCGAGCGTGAGCACGGCACGATCGAACATTTGCTCGTCATGCCGCTGACACCGTTTCAGATTATGGCGGCCAAGGTCTGGGCCAACGGCCTGGTCGTGCTGCTCGCTGCCGCGCTGTCACTGTACTTCGTGGTGCAAGGCGCGCTTGCCATGCCGATCGCCGGTTCGGTCGCGCTGTTCTTGTTCGCGGCGCTGCTGCACCTGTTTTCGACCACGGCGATGGGCATTCTGCTCGCCACCGTCGCGCGCTCGATGCCGCAGTTTGCCTTGCTGATGATTCTGGTGGTCGTACCGCTGAACATGCTCTCGGGCGGCACTTCACCGCGCGAGAGCATGCCGCTGGCGGTACAGACCATCATGCTTGCGGCGCCCACCACGCACTTCGTGAGTCTCGCGCAAGCGATCGTCTTTCGCGGCGCTGGTCTCGCGGTCGTGTGGCCGCACCTACTCGCCATCGTCGCCATCGGCGCAGCGTTCTTCTGGGTTGCACTGACACGGTTTCGGCGCACGGTGGCCTTGGCGTAACCGACTGGAGAATGCGCAAGCATGAAAAGCTTGCCTGCACACAATCAGCGCTCGATCATTGGCTGCATCTGCACGGCATTCTTCGCCGCGTAGCCGCGTTGGTCGTTGTCGAAGCAGCAGTAATCCTTGCGGCCTTGCGCCGCCCAAGTTGAAAACGCGCCCATCCATCCGGCGAGCGTCTGTGCGCTGTAGTCGCCTTGATAAGGGCCTGCGGCGCCGTGCAGCCGCACGTAGACGAAATCAGCTGTGAGCCTTTTCGGCGACAGGTAGCCGCTAAGTGATAGATGCAGAACGCGATGTTCCGGCGCGCCAGGAGCGCGTCGGTTTGCTCGTTGATCCAGCTCCGATTGTGAAACTCAAACGCAGATCGAAAGTCGCCGCTGAGCGCATGGACAACGGCTTCTAGTCGCCCAGGGTCAAAGCGCCATCGAGGTGGCAGCTGAAACAAGACCGGCCCAAGCTGCTCGCCCAGCGTGGCAACCCGCCGAAAGAATGGAGCGGTGGATCGCCTCGGCTCGCTGAGCGTTTTCATGTGCGTGATGTAACGGCTTGCCCTGGCGGCGAAGATAAAGTTCTTGGG
>JAOTTZ010000132.1 GCA_029864165.1 Burkholderiaceae bacterium | reverse complement strand
GCGGTGCTTGAGATTCCTGTCAACGCGCTTGATGCCGACGGCAACCCGCTCACCGTCACTCTGCACGGTCTGCCCTCGTTTGCCAGTTACGAGCAGACCACCAATGCAGCGGGCGACAACGTCAATGGCGTGATCCGTTTTGCGCCGGGAGCAGGGCATAGAGGCGACTACACCATCACCGTGGTTGCGCAGGACGATGGTGGCGGCAACGTCAACCAAGTTGCAACGCAGGCTAAGAGTTTTGCCCTCACCGTGCGCAGCTTCAGCGAAGCACCAGAGATAACCGTCGCGCCGCAGGTTGTGGCCGTGGCCGGTCAAAAAGTCATCATCCCGTTGCGGGTGAGTGACCTTGACCAAGATGCGCTGCACTACGCCGCCCAGGGCTTGCCGCAGGGGGCCAGCATCGAGGTCGATGCGCAGTATGGGCGCGCCAGCATCCGATGGACGCCCACGGCAGCGCAGATCGGCGTGTACGACATCAGCCTTGAAGTCACTGACAGCGGACTGCCGCCTGCCAATGCCGGCTTTGTGGTCGACCCGAACAACCCGCCGTTGCCCAGCACAACAGTGCGTGACTTGCGCATCATCGTGCGTGACAGCAATCTGGCGCCCGAACTCATCGCCGTGGCTGCCAGCGGTGCGGTGATCGAAGGCGATAGCTTGTCCGGCAGCAAGACGATCGTCGCCGGCGACGAAGGCGTGCCGCTGACGCTGGAGCTCTCAGCCCGCGACGACGACTTGGACTTTACCCACTGGTCCGTGCAGGGCCTGCCCACCGGCATGGTGCTCGAACCCGTGGCCGGCAGCGACGGCCAGTCTTTGTTGCGCCTGCGCTGGACTCCCGGCCTCTTTGCCGCACAAAACGACACCAACAACGGTGCCACTCCTGGGCTCTACCAACTCACCGTCACCGCAGGAGACGGTAGCGCCACTGTCACGCGTGATATCGAGCTCACGGTGCGCAACACCAACCAAGCGCCGCGTCTGTTGCCGGTGCCGCTGCAGTTGGCGCAAGAAGGCCAAACGCTAGCCTTCACCATCTTGGCGGCAGATGCCGACAACGAACCCGCGCGACTGGCGCTGCTGTTCGACGACAACACGCCAGCGGGTGTGAACTTCGATGCCAACACGGGGTTCTTTGAATGGACGCCGAGTGCTGATGTAGTCGACAACGCTACTGGCGACAACCAAGCCTTTAGCTTCAACTTCAGTGCGTCCGATGGTAGTGCGACCACGACGCGAGAGGTGCAAGTACGCGTGTTCGACGTCAACCGTGTGCCTGAGATCACAGCCGCCAGCCATGCGCAAATCGTCGGCCAGAGCTTCAGCTTGGACATCATCAAGGGAAAGAGCAACGACGCGGGCGCGCTGCAAGTAAGCGATGCCGACGGCCAAGCGCAAACTGATGACCTGGTCGTGAGCTTTGCCAACCTGCCCGAAGGTGCCGTGTACGACGCCGATGCTGGCCGGCTGATATGGACTCCCGGCCCCGGTCAGTTGGGTGATGTAGCGATCATGGCAAACGTGAGTGACGGCCGCAATGCCGTTGGTCGCAGCTTCACACTGCGCGTCGTCGCCGACAACGCCGCCAATGAACCGCGCATCCTCATCAACACAACCCCCAGCACGCCTGTGCTGCCGGACCAAACCGTACTCACGACAGTGCGTGCCGAGAGCTTCAGCCCGATCGCCCAGATGCTTGTCGAAATGCGTGGCAGCGCCGCAGAAAAGGATGATTGGACAGAGCTAGCGCTCGACGGTGCTGGCCGCGTGCGCTTGAGCCCCACGGCGCCGGGGTTGATCGAACTGCGCGTCACCGCTACCGACGCAGACGGATTTACCGGCACGCAAACGCAAACCGTGCGCGTGCGTGACCCACTCAACACCGCAGCACCCGAGTTGCAATGGGGTGGTGCCTTGGGGCCAGCGTCTACCGGTGGTGCGCCAGCCGAAGTGACCCAGCCGACCTTGCTGCAAGCCCGCGTCAGCGACACGCAGCTCATGGGCTGGGTGCTCGAAGCTGCGCCTGCTACCGGTGGCCAGGTCAGTGATAACGCCTGGCGCCTGCTGGCCGAGGCAGCCTACGCTGCAGAAGGTCGCAATGGCCTCATCGACTTGACCACGCTGGACCCGTCCACCTGGGCCAACGGCGTTTACCTGCTGCGGCTGCGTGCGTGGGACCTCACTGGGCGCACGACCGAGATCACGAGCCGTGTGCTGGTCGATTCCACCACCAAGTCGCTGACGCAGGCCAGCGCGACCGATGCCTTGTTCCAACTCGGCGACCACGCATTCGCGCTCACGCGTACCCTACCGACGTTCACTCCCTCTCCCGCCTCAGCGGGAGAGGGCAGGGGTGAGGGCAACAGCGGTGGTGCAGACTTCGGCAACTGGATCCTGCCGCTGCTAGACACTCAGCTCACGCACGACCAGGGTGGTTTTGACGCGCTTGGCCTGGCCCAACCCTGGGCTGAGGGCGCACGCGTTTGGTTGCAAGTGCCCGCCAGCCTGAGCCAGCCGAATGCGGCAGCGCAGTATCTGAGCTTTACGCTCGGTACCACCAGCCAGGCGCTGGGGTCGCAAGAAACTGCGCCTACCGCGCTGCACCCGGTCTTCGAAGAATCGCAGGGCTGGGCATTGCGGGCCTTGGGTGACGAAGGCCAGGCGCCCACCGTGCAACGGCAGGGCCAACGCTTGCTTGATCGCAGCAGTGGCCTGCCGTGGGTACCCGCCGGTTACGAGCTCACCGCAGCCGACGGTACTCGCTATCTGCTCGACGCCAGCGGTGAAGTGCAATCAGTTCACTTTGCGGATGGGCAGCAATGGCTGGTCAGCGACGCTGGTGTTGCTCTGGTCGGCGCCACCGATGTCTCGCAGCGCATTGAGTTCGTGCGCAGCGAGCAAGGCGGCATCGAGCGTGTCAGTGGCCCGCAGGCCGATGGCAGCGCGCAGGCCGTGATTTATCGCTACGATGCGCAAGGCCGTTTGGCTCTGGCGCGCGACCTGTTCAAGGGCCAGACGCTAGCGATGTCGGGCTACCACCAAGACGGCAGCCTGATCACCGAGCCTATTGCCGCAGCGCTGGGAACGGCAGTCAACTGGCTCGCCAACGCCGCCGTGCCGAGCAACGAGTGGAGTGGCGAACTCGACTCAGCAACGCCGGTGAACCTGAGCTTTGTAGTGCGCGAGAGCGAAATAGCGTCCACGGTCAAAGCGGCTGGTGCACAAGGCGCCATCATCGTCGCCGTGCGAACAACGGGCGCAGTCGATTCGCTGCAGGCCATCGGTGCAACGATACTCGGACGGGCCAGCACTGCTGGTGGTACGGTTACTCTGCTGCGCACAACGCAGGCCGGGCTCAAGCTCATCACGCTGCAGGGCAGCGGCGCCGTTACCGTGCGGGTGACGATTGCTGGTGACATGGACCGTGACGGCGACATTGACGGCGCAGACAGTGCTGTCTGGGAAGCCGCTACCGCGGCTAACGAAGCCGGCGCAGACCTTACGGGCGATGGCCTGGCCAATGCCAATGATCGCCAAGTGCTCTATGCCAACTACGGCTGGCGCGCCAACATGGCGCCAGTGGCGCTACCGGATGGGCCGGCACTCAAGACGCACACTGATCTAGCTACCACGCGCAGTGTGGATGGCTTGGCCCAAGACTTGGAAGGCGACAAACTCTTCTGGCGCGTGCTGGGCGCCACGCATGGCAGTGCAAAGCTGGTGGCCGACGGGCAGACGCTGCTCTTCACGCCCGAAGTGGGTTATGCAGGTGAGGCCAGCATCACGGTGCAGGCCGACGATGGCTATGCGGCCGGGGCGGCGATCGAGCTAAGCGTGGATGTGAGTGGAGCCAAGCTTGTGGCGATACACATTGGTCGACTGGCCAACCTCGATCTGGGCAACGCCCGTTACTTGAGTGTCATCGGTGACTTTGAGGATGCCCAAGGCGTCCGCTTGACGGGCGACTACCTGGACTACACCTCCAGCGACCCGAGTGTGATCACTGTGGATCGTCAAGGGCTGGTGCAAGGCGTGGGCAAGGGTACTGCCATCGTTCAACTCAGTGCGCGCGGCATCGAAGGTGTCAACGTCCTCACGGTCGATATTGATTCCCGAGCGCCAGTGCTGGACGGCAATGGATTCGAAGTCGACGTCTACCCGCGTGCGATCACACTGCCGCTGATGAGTCAACGCCAACTCAAGGTCACGCTGCCGGACCACACCAACATCTCTGCAGCGGCAGCGGGCACGCGGTACTTCATCAGCGACTCGTCGATCGCCGGTATCACACCTGACGGCCTGATTAGCGCCAAAGCATTTGGCTCGGCTCAGCTCAGTGTGATTCACGGTGGCAAGCAGCATGACTTCGTTGTGCGAGTGCAAGAGCCCGTGTTGGGAACAGCAACCGTTGGCGAGAGATCTGGGGCGGCGGTACGCGATGCGCAGGGCAATCTGCTGCTGGTGGCGCCGGGCTCGCTGCCAGCGGAGACGAGTGTGTCGATTAACGCGCGTTCGCTCAACGATCTGGGCATGCCCTTGCCGGCGCCTGATGTGCAAAACGCGTTGGCCGCGGTGGAAATCGAGATCGGGGATACAGCAGCAGCCCTACCGGTTCAATTGGCCGTCAAAGTCAACGACCCGATCAACCCTGCAACGGGATTGCCAGAGCCCTTGGCCGCTGGCACCCAGGTGTTCTTCTGGCGCCAGGGAACCATCCAGAACGTGGACGGAACCAGCCACGACACTTGGTGGTTGATCGACAACGGTGTGATTGGCACCGACGGCATGGCCCACACGTCGAGCCCGCCGTATTCGGGCGTCACAGGCAGCGGGGTCACGCTCGTCACGACGAGCAAGGTCGTCAACAACGAGACCGGTGAGATCAAAGTCGCCGGCGCACTGATCAATTGGGATGCCATCTGGGCCCAGCAGGCGTTGATCGCAATGGCGCCCACGCCCTTCATGTCAACAGCAGCCATTGGAATCTTCGCGTCGCTGGCAGCGCCTGTGTACCCCATCAAGTACACGCTGGAGGGTTCATACAAGACAGCGGTCGCTGCATCAGACTTCTCTGCGGACAAAATCACAACCACCTTTGCTGACGTGCCCGCAATTTCGGTGTACACGCCTTCAATCACGGCGCTGGAGTTCGATCGAGAAACGCGCAAGCTTAAAGTTTCTGGCAACAATTTCATCCCACCAGATCAGGCTGTTGAAAACTTCAAGCTGCGCGTTTGGCTCGCGCCGCGCGCCGAGCAAGTTGCCGAACCTACCGAGACCGGCCAAGCTCCAGATCGAGGCCTGATCTGGCAGGGGTTTGACGCGACGCCAGCGGGCGACGGCTCGCTCGAAATCACCTTGCCCCAAGGCGTGGCCTTGCCCATGCACGTTGTCTACGTCGAGCGTATAGGCATGGGATCGACGGGGGTTGGGCCCAGCTTTACGGGCTTTCCGTCCGACAGCAATCCGGTGCAGGCCTGGTCATTGGGCTACGGCGACACCTTAGTGACCACGGCGCACAGCGTCAACGTCTTGCGCAGCGATCCCGCCAATGGACAGCTCACGCCGCTGGCGCAGGTGACCCAGGACGAGCAGGGCCAGCCCCTGAATTTCTACGGGCGCTACACCGACCAGATTGCTTTCAGCAACGACGGCGCTTTGGCCTTCATTGCAGGCACCGGCAGCAACATCTACGTTTTTGACACACAGACGCTAAGCGTCGTGCACACGCTGCACGTTGTCGGATCAGCCGCACCGCTGACCAGTTTGGCTGTCAACGACGGCTGGCTCTACGTCACAGAGGGCAGCTCCTATGGTCCGACGGCTGGCCGCCTCATGCGCATCAACGTCAACCCGATGGACCAAAACTTCCTGCTCGAGCAGCAGTCAGTGCGCTTCCAAGCCAATGCGCCGTACGGGTTCCAGGACATGGCCGTGAGCAACGGAAGCTATTTGGCGCTGACAGC
>JAOTTZ010000131.1 GCA_029864165.1 Burkholderiaceae bacterium | reverse complement strand
AGACAACGTCAGCATCACGGTCAAGCTGATCAATCCGATTGCGATGGAAGAGGGGTTGCGCTTTGCGATCCGCGAGGGCGGCCGCACCGTCGGCGCCGGCGTCGTCGCGAAGATCCTAGAATGAACGTGCCACAGGGGCGTAGCTCAATTGGCAGAGCGCTGGTCTCCAAAACCAGAGGTTGGGGGTTCGATGCCCTCCGCCCCTGCCACGCCCGGGGTGAGGTTTTAGCGAAGTGAAAAGTATGTCGAGTCAGCAAGTCGAAACCGTTTCCACAGGCGCAGACAAGGCCAAGCTCGCGACCGCGGGTGTGCTCGTGGTTGCGGCAGTGGCTGGGTTTTACGTTCTCGGCGCTATGGAATTGTGGCTGCGCGTTGTGTTGCTGTTGCTGGTGCTGGCGGTGGCGGTGGCGGTCTTCTTCACCTCTGAGAGTGGCAAAGAATTGATTGCTTTCGGGCGCGACGCGCTGCGCGAAGTGGGCAAGGTGGTGTGGCCAACCCGCAAGGAAGCGCTGCAGATGACGGGTTATGTGTTTTCGTTTGTTTTCGTGATGGCGCTGTTCCTGTGGCTGACCGACAAGACCTTGGAGTGGGTGCTGTATGACTTGGTTCTCGGTTGGAGAAGCTGAGAGCCTTAGCGTATTTGTGAAGTTGACGGCCTGCAAAGAATGGAACCAATGACTGAAAGTGGCGTTGTCGTGGCGGCCGATCCCGCTGGTGCGGCTTTGGGTTCTACCAAGCGCTGGTACGTGGTGCACGCCTATTCGGGTATGGAAAAGGTAGTCGAACGCAATCTGCACGAGCGCATTGGCCGTTCGGACATGCAGGATAAGTTTGGCCGCATTCTGGTACCGATGGAAGAAGTTGTCGAGTTGAAGAAGGGCAAGAAGGCTGTCAGCGAACGCCGCTTCTTCCCGGGTTACGTGCTGGTCGAGATGGACATGGACGACGATACCTGGCACTTGGTCAAGCAAACCGCGAAAGTTACTGGCTTCGTCGGCGGCACCAAGAACCGGCCGGCGCCGATTTCCGAAGACGAGGTGATGAAGATCGTCAACCAGATGCAAGAAGGCATGGAGCGGCCGCGGCCCAAGGTGGAGTGGGTGGTGGGCGAACTGGTGCGAATCAAGGACGGTCCGTTCACTGACTTCCACGGTGCGATCGAAGATGTCAATTACGACAAGTCCAAAGTGCGTGTTTCAGTGACGATTTTTGGCCGTGCGACGCCGGTCGAACTCGACTTCGAGCAAGTCGAGAAGATTTGAGCCCAGCGCCTGGCGGGGCGCTTGCGGTGAGCTGGCTCGCCGCCCACCCCGCTCGTTACGGCCAGTGACGTGACATTGGCACGAGGAGCAAAGGTAGCCAACCCTTTGCGTTTGCACTCATAGGAGAAAGTTTGTATGGCCAAGAAGATAGTCGGATTCATCAAGTTGCAAGTGCCGGCGGGCAAAGCCAACCCGTCGCCGCCTATCGGCCCGGCGCTGGGTCAGCGCGGTTTGAATATCATGGAATTCTGCAAGGCGTTCAACGCCCAGACGCAGAGCGTCGAGCCAGGGTTGATGTTGCCGGTGGTAATCACTGCGTTTGCAGACAAGTCATTCAGCTTCGTCTTGAAAACGCCGCCCGCCGGACTGCTGATCAAGAGGGCGCTCAAGCTGGAGAAGGGTTCGCCAAAACCGCATATCGACAAGGTGGGTAACCTGACTCGCGCGCAAGTCGAAGAGATCGCCAAAGCCAAGATGAAAGATTTGACCGCGGCCGATTTGGACGCCGCGGTTCGCACGATCGCTGGCTCTGCACGCTCGATGGGCGTGACGGTGGAGGAAGTTTGATATGGGTAAGCTGACCAAGCGCGAGAAAACATACGCTGGCAAAGTCAACAGCGACAAACTGTATCCGTTGGCCGACGCCATTGCGGTCGTGAAGGAATGCGCTACGGCCAAGTTCGACGAATCGATAGACGTGGCGATACAACTCGGCATCGACGCGAAGAAGTCCGATCAAGTCGTGCGCGGTGCCGTCGTATTGCCCAACGGCACCGGCAAGACCAAGCGTGTGGCGGTGTTCGCGCAAGGTGCCAAGGCCGAAGAGGCTCGTGCTGCTGGTGCCGATGTCGTAGGCATGGACGACCTGGCCGAGCAAGTCAAGGCCGGCAACCTGAGTTTCGACGTTGTGATCGCTTCGCCCGACACCATGCGCATCGTTGGTACCTTGGGTCAAATCCTGGGCCCTCGTGGCCTGATGCCCAACCCAAAGGTTGGCACGGTGACGCCCGATGTGGCCACTGCGGTCAAGAACGCTAAGGCTGGCCAAGTGCAGTTCCGTGTCGATAAGGCGGGCATTGTTCACGCCGCGATCGGGTTGCGCTCCTTCGAGTCGGACAAGCTGATCGGCAACGTGCGTTCCCTGGTCGATGCGTTGAACAAGTCCAAACCGGCCGCGAGCAAAGGCATCTACCTGCGCAAGTTGGCGTTGTCTTCAACCATGGGGGTAGGTGTTCGGGTTGATACGGCGTCGATCAATGTCGCCGCCGCGTAGGCCTGATGGAAAGTGGCGTCGGTATTGATGAGATTGAACGCATGCATGGTATGAATTGCGTCGCACTTGGTGGGTGCGGCGTAGGTGAACTGGTGGGCCGCAGCGGCGATAGCCGCGGTGGGCCATCGAAGACCGTTGGTGCGACTTTCTGGTCGCTTAATGGAGGGCGGTGCCGATGAGGCCTCGTTTGAAGCCAGCGCAGATGGCGGTCCCGCTGAAGAGGGTTTGTTTCCTTCCGCAAGCAAAGGTCGCTAGCCCTGTGTTTTGCGGCGCGCAAGCGCCAAGAAGCACTTTATTGTGAGGAGTTGACCTTGAGTCTTAACAGAAGCGAAAAGCAGGTCGTGGTGTCCGATGTGGCGGCTCAGGTGGCGCGGTCACAAAGCCTGGCGCTGGCGGAATACCGTGGCCTGACCGTTGAGCATTTGGACGTATTGCGCCGGCAGGCGCGCGACAAGGGTGTTTACCTGCACGTTTTGAAGAACAGCCTTGCCCGTCGCGCTGTCGCCGGCTCACCGTTTGAGTGCGCTGCCAAAAATATGGTCGGCCCGCTGATTTACGGTTTTTCACAAGACCCGGTCGCGGCAGCCAAGATCATGGCCGACTTTGCCAAGAGCAACGAGATGCTGGTGATCAAGGCAGGAGCCTATGCGGGCAAGGCACTGGATGCGAGCGGCGTTAAAGCCCTCGCAGCCATTCCGACCAAGGAAGTGCTGTTGGCCCAACTGTTGGGCCTGATGCAGTCCCCGGTCTCGCGCTTGGCTCGTGTCCTGGACGCCTTGGCCGAAAAGCGTCAAGACGCTGCTTCGCCTCAGGCGGTACCCGCCGGCTGAACGATCCACCTTGAAACAAACATTCACGATCATCTAGGAACCCAAAATGGCATTCGATAAAGACGCGTTCATGCAATCGCTGGAAAGCATGTCGGTGATGGAACTCAACGACCTGGTCAAGGCCATTGAAGAAAAGTTCGGCGTATCGGCCGCGGCAATGGCTGCCCCGGCCGCTGGTGGCAGTGGTGGCGCGGCGGCTGCTGCGGCCGAAGAACAGACTGAGTTCAATGTTGTGCTGACCGACGTCGGCGCCAACAAGGTTCAGGTCATCAAGGTGGTGCGCGAACTGACGGGCCTGGGCCTGAAGGAAGCCAAAGACCTGGTCGATGGCGCGCCCAAGGCGGTCAAGGAAGGCATTGCAAAGGCCGACGCCGAAGCGGCAAAGAAAAAGCTGGAAGAGTCTGGCGCCAAAGCCGAGTTGAAGTAAGTATGCAGCCGCAGGCCGGGCACCGACTAGGGTGCCCGGCCGTTTGCTGGGGCGTATGCCCATGAGAGCAGTTGAAAGGGCGAGGCTCGCCTTTTCAAGTGTTCTCTGATCCGACTGCGGAGAACAGGTTTGGTCGGGCCACGGCGCAATGCCGGGGTTGTCCGCCAGCGGCTGGTAGTGGCCAGCCACCAAGCGTCAGACGCAATGTCTGAAAAGCCAGTCGCTGACGGAGGTACCCCCACGCCCAGGGGTCTCCCACCGACACGGAGTATTTATGGCGCAGCACGCATCCCACTACAGTTTCACCGAGCGCAAGCGAATCCGCAAGAGCTTTGGCAAGCGAGACAGCGTTCTCAATGTCCCCTATCTGTTGACGATGCAAAAGGAAGCCTACGTCGCCTTCCTGCAAAAGGAAGTCGCGCCCAGCAAGCGCAAGCCCGAAGGATTGCAGGCCGCGTTTTTGTCCGCCTTTCCGATTGTGTCGCACAACGGGTTCGTGGAAATGAGGTTCTTCGAATACAACATCGCCAAACCGCCGTTCGATACCCGCGAATGTCAGCAGCGTGGTCTGACGTATGCGGCCGCGGTACGCGCCAAGCTGCAGATGATCATCTACGACCGCGAGTCGCCACAGGCAAAGACGGTCAAGGAGATCAAGGAGCAGGAGGTCTATATGGGCGAGGTGCCCTTGATGACCGACTACGGCTCGTTTGTCGTCAACGGCACCGAGCGTGTGATCGTCTCGCAGTTGCACCGCTCCCCCGGGGTGTTCTTCGAGCACGACAAAGGCAAAACGCATTCGAGCGGAAAGCTGCTTTTTTCAGCGCGCATCATTCCCTACCGCGGCTCATGGCTCGACTTCGAATTCGACCCCAAGGATGTTTTGTTTTTCCGAGTTGATCGCCGCCGCAAAATGCCGGTCACGATACTGCTCAAGGCCATTGGCCTGAACCCCGAAGCGATATTGGCGCACTTCTTTGTCTTCGACACATTCCGTTTGATGGACTCGGGCGCGCAGATGGAGTTCGTTCCCGATCGGCTGCGCGGTGAGATCGCGCGTTTTGACATCACCGACAAGAACGGCAACGTCGTGATCGAGAAGGACAAGCGCATCACCGCGCGCCATACGCGCACGCTGGAGCAAACCGATACCAAGTTCATCAGCGTACCTGAAGACCTGCTCGTGGGCCGCACCCTGGCGCGCAACATGGTGGACGCAGAGACCGGTGAAATCCTTGTCAAGGCGAACGACGAGGTTACCGAAGCGTTGCTCAAGAAGTTGCGGCAGGCGGGCGTGACGGAAATGCAATGTATTTACACCAACGAGCTCGACGAAGGCGGCTATATCTCGCAAACACTCGCAGCCGACGAAACAGCGGACCAGATCGCCGCGCGGGTTTCCATTTATCGCATGATGCGCCCCGGCGAGCCGCCGACTGAAGACGCGGTCGAGGCCTTGTTCAACCGCCTGTTCTAACCCAGACACCTACGACTTGTCGCGCGTGGGACGCATGAAGTTCAACGCCCGCGTCGGTCGCGACGTGCCCGAGGGCTCAATGACGTTGTCCAACGAAGACATCTTGGACGTCGTGAAGATTCTTGTCGAGTTGCGCAACGGGCGTGGTGAGGTAGACGACATCGATCACCTCGGAAACCGCCGGGTGCGCTGCGTCGGTGAGTTGGCCGAAAACCAGTACCGGTCGGGTCTGGCGCGCATCGAGAAAGCGGTGAAAGAGCGTTTGGGCCAGGCTGAAACCGAGGCGTTGATGCCGCACGATCTCATCAACTCCAAGCCGATTTCAGCGGCTTTGAAGGAGTTCTTCGGCGCGAGTCAGTTGTCGCAGTTCATGGACCAGACCAATCCGTTGTCCGAGATCACACACAAGCGTCGCGTCTCTGCGCTCGGCCCGGGCGGCTTGACGCGCGAACGCGCCGGCTTCGAGGTGCGCGATGTGCATCCGACGCATTACGGCCGTGTGTGCCCGATCGAGACGCCCGAAGGCCCGAACATTGGGCTGATCAATTCGCTCGCGTTGTATGCGCAGTTGAACGAGTACGGTTTTCTAGAAACACCGTACCGGCGCGTCGCCGATGGCAAGGTGACCACCAAGATCGACTATTTGTCTGCCATCGAAGAGGGCAAGTATGTCATCGCGCAGGCCAGCGCGGCGCTAGACGT
>JAOTTZ010000130.1 GCA_029864165.1 Burkholderiaceae bacterium | reverse complement strand
CAGTCGCGATGGCAGCAGTGCTCGTCGGTTCTTGAGCACCGAACCGGCTTTCGCTGGCTCGTCCACAGCAAACCAACGCGCTGTAGAGCGCATCGGCAACTACACGACCGGTCCAAAGGTTTATCAATAGTCTTGTCTGAGGTCAAACCTGAGTTCAAACATTTCGCATCGCCCTAGACAGCAGGAGCACCGGGATCAATCCGACCAGCACAATGACCAGCGACGGTAACGCAGCTTCACCCAAGCGTTCGTCACGTGCAAGCTGGTAAGCCACCACCGCCAGCGTATCGCTGTTGAAGGGCCGAAGCAACAACGTAGCGGGCAGCTCTTTCATTACTTCCACAAACACCAGCAGCGCGGCCGCCAGTGCTGAACGGCGCAACAGCGGCGCGTGCAGTTCGAAGAACATGCGCCGCTGCGAAGCGCCAAGTGTGCGAGCTGTTTCGTCGATACTGCGTGGCAGTCGAGAGTATCCTGCTTCGACGGTGTGCAACGCCACAGCCGAAAAGCGCACCAGATACGCAAATATCAGGCCGAACATCGTGCCGGTGACCAGCGCCGTGACACCAGTGTTGGGTGCGACCTCTTGCAGCCAGCCCACGGGCAGCAGGATGCCCACCGCAATCACCGCACCCGGCACGGCGTAGCCCAGCGACAAGGCACGCACCGCCCAAGGCAATAGGCCACGCGCGTGCACGCGCTTGGCAAGGCTCAACGCCAAGGCCAATACCAGCGTCAGCAAAGCAGCCGCCATGGCGAGCTCTAAACTGGTCCAGGCCCACTGTGCAAATCGCTCCCAGGGCAGCGCCATGATGGCGCCCACCGCTTGGGTTTCTTGTGCCAGCAGACGCAACAAAACAGCCACTGGCACCACAAAGCCCAACAGCACCGGAGTGGCGCACACGGCAATGGCGGCCCATGCCGCAGCACCGCTCAGCTTCAGCGGGCGGGCCTGGGCACCGTGCGCCGTTTCAGCCCTGGCGCTGGTGAAACGCAGTCGCTGCTGGGCGCGATGTTCCAGCCATAGCAAGAGCGTAACGCTGGCCAGTAGTAGCGATGCGAGCTGCGCGGCAGCAGCCCTGTCGTTCATCACCAACCAAGCTTTGTAGATGCCGGTGGTCAGCGTAGACAAGCCGAAGTACGAGCCGACACCGTAGTCGGCCAAAGTCTCCATGAGCGCCAACGCCACGCCCGCTGCGACCGCAGGTCGCGCTAAGGGCAACGCGACCGTTCGCACTCGCCTGGTTGTGCCGGCGCCCAACAGTCTGGCGGCTTCCATAAGCGAGACGGCGCGTTCGTCCAACGCCGCGCGGGTCAGCAAGTAAACGTAGGGGAAGAAGCAAAAGACCATCAGCAACGCCGCGGCGGGCAAGCTGCGTACGTCGGGCCACAATACTCCCTGCGCACCAGTAAGCGCGCGTAATGCTGTTTGCAAGGGACCGCTGAACTGCAAAAAGTCGGTGTAGGCGTAGGCCAGCACGTACGCCGGCATGGCCAGCGGCAGCAACAGCGCCCACTCAAAAAAACGCCGGCCCGCAAACTCAAACAAACTCACCGTGGCCGCCGTGGCCCCGCCAACCACAGCCACGCCCACACCCACAAATACCGATAGCAGCAGTGAGTTCCCAACGTAGCTTGGCAAAACGGTGGCCGAGATGTGCCGCAACGTGGCCAAGCTGCCGGTATCCAGCGCTATCCATGAGCCGATGACGCTCAGCACCGGCAGGGCCAGCAGCAGGCAGACAAAGGTCACGAGTCGATGCATTGAATTGGGGCCCTGTGCGAGTTCAACGCTTGACAAGTACCGCTATAGCGATTTATCGACTGGGTATGATCCCTAGAACCTACCTCACAATCATTCGCGCGCGTGAATGATTATGAGATAGGTTCCAGTCCACCAATTGACCGTTGCCTCGCGCAAGCAAAACCGCATGAACGCCGAGTTTGAAGCTCACGCCTGCAACGTGGGCCAGAGCGCCCTGTGCTTGATTGAGCGGCACTGGCGCGCCTTGCAGCCGTGTGGCTCCGCGTTGCAGGCATTGTGCCTGTGTCTCGCTTGCGGACGCCACCACGGTCCGCCCGCACAAATCCAAACACCAACCCTGGGATCATAAGTCCCATGTTCTTGACGCTGCAGCAAGTCTCGGTCTGTTACCCCGGCGATGCCACGGATCTCACAGCCGTCGACACAGTATCGCTTGCACTGCGGTCGGGCCAGATAGGGGTGTTGATCGGCCCCTCTGGATGCGGAAAAACATCGCTGTTGCGTGCCATCGCCGGTCTGGAGCAAATTGCGCAGGGACGCATTTCGATCCGCGGCGACATACTTGCCGACGCAACCCAAGGCGTGCATCGGCCGCCTGAGTCAAGGCGCGTCGGCATGGTATTTCAGGACTATGCGCTCTTTCCCCACCTGATGGTGGGCGAGAACGTGGCATTTGGGATCGCCCACTTGTCGCGCACAGCCCGCCGGCAGCGCGTGCGAGAGGTGCTTGAACTGGTCGGCTTGGCGCACGTCGCCCAGCGTGCCCCACACGAACTCTCTGGCGGCCAGCAGCAGCGAGTGGCACTTGCCAGAGCGTTAGCCCCAGCGCCGCGCTTGCTGCTGCTTGACGAGCCGTTTTCGAGCCTCGACGTCGACTTGCGCGAACACCTGGTGCAAGAGTTGAGAGCCATCGTCAAGGCCGCCGGCATCACGGCGCTTCTCGTGACCCACGACCAGATGGAAGCCTTCGCCGTGGGCGACGAGATTGGCGTCATGCACGACGGCAAGCTCTTGCAGTGGGACGACGCCTACGCGTTGTACCACCGCCCCAGCAATCGCTTCATTGCGGAGTTTATTGGGCATGGCGTGTTTGCGCCCGGACAAATCACGGCCACCGGCGCAGGGACTGTGGTTCGCACCGCGCTGGGCGACTTGCGCGACATCGCCGAGTGCCCGCTGCCCGACGCCTATCCAGACGGCAAATGCGACGTACTGCTGCGCGCGGACGACATCATCCACGACGACGCGGCGCCGGTGCAGGCCCGTATCGAGCGCAAGGCATTTCGGGGCTCGGAATTCTTGTACACCCTGCGTCTGGCCAGCGGCGAACTTGTACTGGCGCTTGTACCTTCGCACCATAACCACCATATAGGCGAGTGGATAGGTATACGCGCCGAGGTTGAGCACGTTGTTACCTTTGCGCGCGAATAAAGCCAAACACCACCACCCTGCCCGGCATCAATCCCGCACCGGGTGTGCAACTTTACCGGCAATATTCACACCCCAAGCCAACCAGGTTTTATACTGCGAACGTTCAACTCAATGCTAAAACTACCTTTATGGGCAGCAAACTGAAAGTGACAGGCTGGATTGCGCTGGGCGCTGTCGTCGGCGCGTTGACGACTATCCAGTTGACGGCCATCGCCCGCAGCTCGGTGGCGCAGTTGCCCCTGGAGGAGTTACAACAACTGGCGGCCGTATTCGGCTTGGTCAAGTCAGATTACGTCGAACCGGTTGACGACAAGAAGTTGATCAACGACGCCATCGGCGGCATGGTCACCGGGCTCGACCCGCATTCGGTGTATTTCGACAAGAAGTCATTCAAGGAGTTTCGCGAGTCCACCTCCGGCAAGTTTGTCGGTGTCGGCATCGAGATCACCATGGAAGACGGCTTGGTGAAGGTTGTTTCGCCGATAGAAGGCTCCCCGGCCTTTCGTGCCGGCATGAAAAGCGGCGATCTGATCACCAAAATCGACGACTCGGCGGTCAAGGGCATGAGCCTGGACCAGGCTGTCAAGCGCATGCGCGGCCAACCCAAAACCAAAGTCACGTTGACGATTTTCCGCAAGACCGAGAGCCGCAGTTTTCCGGTCACCATCACGCGCGAGGAAATTCGCGCTCAAAGTGTGCGTGCCAAGCTGGTGGAGCCCGGCTACGCTTGGTTGCGTGTGAGCCAGTTCCAAGACCGGACCGTCAATGACTTTGCGCGTAAGCTCGAAGAGCTCTATCAGCAGGAGCCGAACTTGAAGGGCTTGGTGCTCGACTTGCGCAACGATCCCGGTGGTCTACTCGAAGGCGCTGTTGCCATATCAAGCGCCTTTCTGCCCGACGACGTCGTGGTTGTTTCAACCAACGGGCAGATCAGCGAGAGCAAGGCCACATTTCGTGCCTCGCCCGATTTTTACCTGCGCCGTGGCGGCGCGGATCCCCTGCGTAAACTACCCGACGCTGTCAAGAAAGTGCCGCTGGTTGTGCTGGTCAACGAAGGGTCCGCGTCGGCCAGCGAGATCGTTGCTGGCGCGCTGCAAGACCACAAACGTGCCATCGTGATGGGTGCGCAGACCTTTGGCAAAGGTTCGGTACAAACGGTGCGCCAGCTCTCTGCCGACACGGCACTCAAACTCACGACCGCGCGCTACTACACGCCCAACGGCAAGTCGATACAGGCCACGGGCATCGTGCCCGACGTGATGTTGGATGAGACGGCCGAAGGCAACCTCTACTCAGCGCTGCGCGTGCGCGAAGCTGACTTGGATAAGCACATCACCAATGGTCAAAGTGGTGAGCCGAACGACAAGGCGCGCGAGAAGGCACGTGACGAAGCACGCAAGCGGCTAGAAGACGAGCTGGCAAAGAAGGGCACGCCCAAGCCTTTGCCGGAATTCGGCAGTGAAGAAGATTTTCCGCTGGTGCAAGCGCTGAATCAACTCAAAGGCAAGACCGTTTTGGCGAGTAAGACGGCGGTGGAGCGCAAGACCGAGACCAGCACCGAGTGATCTTTGCAAGCATTTGCGCGTCGCTGCTTACGCTTGATAATTCGGGGCCCTGGCGAGCCCCGATTCAGTTCATGCGAGGCGAATGCAGAAGCCGTCAGGAAGTAGCACGATTCTGCCCAGCTCGGGGCAGTGCTGATCGAACTTGACTCGTTCGCAAACCTCATGTTGGCCTTGCCTCGTTTCTTCATAGACCAGCCGCTGGTCGACGGCGCCGAACTTGCGCTGCCATTCGCGCTAGCGCGTCACGTGAAAGTGCTGCGGCTACAACCGGGCAGCCCCGTGAGTTTGTTCAACGGTCGCGGGGGAGAGTTTTTAGCCAGCATCACGCACATAGACCGGCATGCGGTGGCGGTGCAAGTCGGTGCGTACAACCCTGTCGAACGCGAATTGGCGCGACCCGTCACGCTCGCGGTAGGCATGCCCGCTAACGATCGCATGGACACGCTGATCGAAAAGGGAACCGAGTTGGGTATGTCTCGTCTGGTGCCGCTGGTGTGCGGACGCTCTGTCTTGCGGCTGCACGGCGAACGGGTCGAGAAAAAGCTTGAACACTGGCGCGGTGTAGCCATCGCTGCTTGCGAACAGTGCGGCCGCACGCGCTTACCATCACTGGAGTCGATCGCCAGCTTGGCCACATGGCTACAGACACTGCCACCACCTGGCGGCGACGTGCGTTGGGCACTGAGCTTGTCAGAGCATGCCCAGCCGTTGGCGCAGCAAACCACCTCAATAGCTTCGCAAACCAGCCCGGTGACGATACTCAGCGGCCCAGAGGGCGGCTTGAGGCCCGAAGAGGAAGCCTTGGCGCGGCAACACGGCTTCATGTTGGTGAGCCTTGGGCGGCGGGTACTGCGGGCGGACACCGCACCGCTGGCTACGCTGGCCAGCCTGAGCGCCATGTCGAACGTGTAAGCACAAGGCGAGGCCTGCGGTGATCGAACAATGCTTTCAATAAAACTATCGCCAGGATACATGTAATTGCCTTTGATAATGTGGCCGCGACGCCTAGTGTAGTGTTGCACGCTATGCGGTACTTATAAAACCGATGCGTTTGGGCCTGTAGCTAGGCGCAACCACAGCAATAGCCAAAGCTATTGCGAGGATTTGCAACGACGCTACGGGGCCAAAGGCGCGGGTTTTAAGTGCTGAATAGCGTGCAACACTGCACTAGCATTGACTCCATCAACTTTCATCGAACTCGTAAGAGCAATTCATGGCAAGCCCCTTCCACCCTCCCCAGTCGGTGACCA
>JAOTTZ010000129.1 GCA_029864165.1 Burkholderiaceae bacterium | reverse complement strand
GTCGACCAAGCCCAAAGCCGAAGCCAGCGTAGTAAAAGGCACATTGGAAGTCGCGGGCAAAGTCATCAACACCGCATCCGACCCAGTCGTAGACCAGTACCGGCGCAAACTGAGTATGGCGTTGTTTTGAAGGCAGCTGGCGAGATTCAATCGGCGCGGTTTTATGCGTATAGCGACGATCTGCCTGTGACGTCGAGAAGTACGATTTCTCGGGCCTAAACCAACTTGACTCTACGCAGATTCGCGCGCCCGAGAATCAAGGCGTACTGATGCTGACGGTTCCCGATAACAATCCTACCAAGTAGGCTTGGCGTCTCGCATGACTGTTCCAGTCAGCGCTTGCTTGCGCGGCATGTTGCTGTGACGCGCCAACGTTGCCTAAAGCAGCGTACAACTGAGCTAATCTTCCGTGTGCTGCGGCGCGCTCGTCTGCTTGAACGCAATCGGCAATATGGGTTTGGGCGTCTTGTGCATCTTTCAGCGCACCAGCATTGTCACCAGTGTTGAGACGGCACCACGCAATGTCGGCGAGCATGACGCACTGCAGGCGTCCTAGTCCCTCGTCAAGGGCTACCGTCAAGTAGTTTGAAAACAGCTCAAGCGCCTCGGAGTAGCGCTCGTGCAGTACAAGCATATGGGCGCGCAGTATCGGGACAAGAGAGCCAAGGGTTGCGGTACCTACCCGTTCGTCGAAATGGCCGGTTGATTCCGCACCCGCGAGTGCCTGGCATATTTCATCGCGATTCGTTACGCCGTTTACAGATAGTCGCCGCGCCTGGGCAGCGCGCAGCCAAGCCATGTTATGCATCAACGCGCTCAACATTGCCTCGTCGCCCTCAGCCGTAGCATGCTGATGCGCTCGCGCGTACCACGGAAGAGAAAGATCAAGCCGCTCAGCCCAATGGTACGCCTGCGCTACAACTAAACAAGCCCGAGAAAGGGCTGTGTGGTGGTCAGGCTCTGCGTCACGCAGTGCTACGCCTATGTGGCGTACCATTGATTCGAAGTCCTGCTCCATATAGTTCATATGAGACAGCCATGCCGCACTAAGCGCATGTAGACGGCTGGCTTGTACGGCACCACTTAGCGCGTATGCACGCAGCATCTTGTCTCGTGATGAAGCACTAAGATTGCAAAAATACGCTGTTAGCCCCTCGGCTAAGCAGAGCCAAGCACTCACCACAGCGTTGGGTGGTTGGCTATCGTAGCGAGCGTGCAGTGCAGCCAATTCGGCACGGGCTAGATCGAGGTGTCCCTGGCGCGCCAGGAGCGAAGCTCGCTCGGCACGCAAACATGCGTCTTCTAGCGGATCGCTAGCCCTGGCAATCCGCTCATCGAGCGACGCGAGCAGTCGCGATGTCATGCCGGTCAGGCTGTTGAAAGCGCGATGGGGCTGCCCGTCAAGCGCTCGAATGCTTCGCGGTACTTTGCCGCCGTGAGTGCGATCACCTCGCTCGGTAAAGGCGGCGCTGGTGGACACTTGCTCCAAGGTCGCCCTTGCACACTGGCGTGTTCCAGCCAGTCCCGCACATACTGTTTGTCGAAGCTTTGCGGATTGCACCCCTCGGCATAATTCTCGACCGGCCAGAAGCGAGACGAGTCAGGCGTGAGTACTTCGTCCATCAGCGTCAGCGTGCTGTGTTCGTCGAGCCCGAATTCAAACTTGGTGTCGGCGATGATGATGCCTCGGGTCCGGGCGATTTCAGCAGCCGCCGCGTAGAGTTGGACCGAGACGCTGCGCACGCGCTCGGCCGTCGCCAAACCGATAAGGTCGCACATGCGCTCAAAACTGATGTTTGCATCGTGGTCGCCTTGTTCGGCCTTGGTCGCCGGCGTGAAAATGGGCTCCGGCAGCTTACTTGCAAGGCGCAAGCCCGGCAGCAATGGCAACCCGCAGACTTCGCCAGTGGCCTGATATTCCCTCCAGCCGCTACCCGCGAGATAGCCTCGCACCACCGCCTCGATCGGTAAAGGTCGTAGGCGCTTGACAAGCATGGAGCGGCCGCTGACTTGTGCCCGCTCGTCGGCGGCAACCACGGTTTCAGGGTCTTCGCCGGTCAGGTGGTTCGGCACGATCCGTGCCAACTGTCCGAACCAGTACAACGCCATCTGGGTGAGTACCGTCCCCTTGCCTGGAATCGGCTCGCCCATCACAACGTCGAAGGCGGAGAGGCGGTCACTGGCGATCATCAGGATGCGGTCGCTGCCCACCGCATAGTTGTCACGCACCTTGCCGCGGGTGAGCAAGGGCAGCGAATGGATTGACGAGTTCAGCAAGGCGACGGTCATGACACAGCGACAAAAGGCAGGCGAATTCTAGGCGCCGGTCGGACTTGGGGGCCGCAGCGACATGTTCGCACTGCCCGACGCGGCCTATGCTGCTTTCGTCTTGTCGCCCAGTGTGCACCCTCGAAGAGCAGCCCACAAAAAAACCCGGCGAGTGCCGGGTTTGTAGCGCCAGGCCAGTGACGGCTCAGGGTCTGCTGCCCGTCGGAAACGGCCACGCTGCCTGCGGGTTCAGCGCGGTCTTTGCCGGGGGCGTGCTATGCAACTTAGCTAGCGGCGTCATCGCCTTCTTGGCGGCAGGCCGTTTGGCAGCTTTCTTCTTGGCAGCCTTTTTAGCCGGTGCCTTCTTTTTGGCAGCCTTTTTCTTGGCTACCTTTTTAGCAGGCGCCTTCTTTTTGGCTGCCTTTTTCTTGGCCACCTTTTTAGCAGGCGCCTTCTTTTTGGCTGCCTTCTTGGCAGCCTTCTTGGCCGGAGCCTTCTTCTTCGCTACGGCCTTTCTCGCCGGAGCCTTCTTCTTTACGGCGGCCTTTTTGGCCGGAGCCTTCTTCTTGGCTGCAGCCTTTTTGGCTGGAGCCTTTTTCTTCGCCGAAGCCTTTCTGGCCGGGGCCTTCTTTGCAGTTGCCATTACATTTCTCCTTGATCAAGTTGAAAGGACACTGCCCCTCGTCGACAACGTGTCGGCGTGAAACAGCGATTCATCGCTCGAAAGTCTGCCCAGGAGGGGCGCCCCGATACGACGAATGAGGTAGCGCAGCGCATGCGCCGCGAGCGGCCACCTGCACTGTGCGAATCTTGATCTCCCGCAATGACCTGTTGCCACTATGCTGGTTATTTGTGTGGGCATGAGTGTCAATCCCATGACAGCGCGCCGCCGGTTTGGTATTCGATGACACGCGTTTCAAAGAAATTGCGCTCTTTTTTCAGGTCGATCATTTCGCTCATCCACGGAAACGGATTCGTCTCGTTCGGGAAAAGCTCTTCAAGGCCGATCTGCGTTGCTCGCCGGTTGGCAATGTAGCGCAAATAACCCTTGAACATGGACGCGTTCATACCCAACACCCCTCGCGGCATGGTGTCTTCAGCATAACGGTATTCAAGCTCGACCGCTTTGTGGAACAAGGCCTTGATTTCGGTCTTGAACTCAGATGTCCACAGGTGCGGATTTTCCAGCTTGATCTGGTTGATCAGGTCGATGCCGAAATTGCAATGCATCGACTCGTCACGCAAGATGTACTGGTACTGCTCTGCCGCGCCGGTCATCTTGTTTTGCCGGCCAAGCGCCAAGATTTGTGTAAAGCCGACGTAGAAGAACAAACCCTCCATCAAGCAGCCGAAGACGATCAGGCTCTTGAGCAGCTGCTGGTCATTTTCTGGCGTGCCGGTATGGAAGTGCGGGTCCATCACGGCATCGATGAACGGAATCAGGAACTCGTCCTTATCACGGATCGACTTGATCTCGTTGTAGGCATTGAAGATTTCGCCCTCGTCCAGCCCCAATGACTCGACGATGTACTGGTACGCGTGTGTGTGTATCGCTTCTTCAAAAGCCTGGCGGAGCAGAAATTGGCGGCATTCGGGCGCGGTGATATGACGGTAGGTGCCAAGAACGATGTTGTTGGCGGCCAGCGAATCAGCCGTGACAAAGAACCCAAGATTGCGCATGACGATGCGACGCTCGTCGTCTGTCAGTCCGTTGGGATCCTTCCAAGTCGCTATGTCGCGCGACATGTTGATTTCCTGCGGCATCCAATGGTTGGCACAAGTCGAGAGGTACTTCTCCCAAGCCCATTTGTACTTGAAAGGCACCAACTGGTTAACGTCGGTCTGGCCGTTGATGATGCGTTTGTCAGCCGCGTTCACACGCCGCGCACTGGGCACCTTACTGGGAGCGTTCGGATTCGCCTTTGTACTCGCCGCCGCCGTCTCAGCCGGAATTTTCGAGCTCGATGTCGCTAAAGCGGCGTCCACTATCGATGAAACGAAAGCAGACGAATCTAAAACAGAAGCTGGTGGCACCACGCGTGCTAAAGACGTGGCGCTCGGTGCGGCACTGGCTTTGTCAGTGATCAACGGTTTGACTTCTTCTTCCCAAACGAGCATGGTGAACTTCCTATCAGTTGAATTATCAGAGTGTTGTCTCACAACACCAAGCGTTTATTGACATTGAACCGCTTTTGATGCCGCTTGTTGTTGTTGCATTGCATCGGCCTCGTGGTGCACGCGTGACGCGCATTGCCATCTTTTTATTCTGAAGCGAGTCCACATCCGTATCAATACACGGTAAGCAAGACTCACTGACACGCTTCGCAATCGGGGCTGTCGATCGCGCAAAACTTCAAGTCAGCATTCGGCTCCGCTTCGACCTGACGCGCGCTTGATTTCATCCCGGCAGCAGTCGCCGCGCTATCAGCCAACTCGCTTGCATGGGGCGACACTGAACTGCTCGACACAGCATTGAGGTGTCCTGCCTTTACCGTCGACTTCTCGACGTGCGTGGCGCCGACTGTGCGCAGATAGTAGGTTGTCTTCAAGCCGCGCAACCAGGCGAGCTTGTAGATCTCGTCGAGCTTCTTGCCGGAGACACCGGCCATGTAGATGTTGAGCGACTGCGCTTGATCGATCCATTTCTGGCGCCGCCCCGCCGCCTCGACCAGCCACACTGGCTCAGTCTCGAAAGCGGTTGCGTACAGCGTTTTCAAGTCGTCCGGTACGCGGTCGATACGGCTCAGAGAGCCGTCGAAGTGCTTCAAGTCCATCACCATCACTTCATCCCACAGCCCCAGCCTCTTCAAATCGCGCACCAAGTACTCGTTGACCATGGTGAACTCACCCGACAGGTTGGACTTGACAGCCAGGTTGCCAAACGACGGCTCTATCGACGCGCTGACACCAACGATGTTGGAGATCGTGGCCGTGGGCGCGATCGCAACGCAATTCGAGTTGCGCATGCCATGCTCCCGGATGCGGCCGCGAAGCGCGTCCCAGTCGAGCGTACAGCTGAGGTCGGCTTCAACATAGCCGCCACGCTGCTGCTCCAGCAGGTTCAACGAGTCGATGGGCAATATGCCTTGATCCCACAGTGAACCTTTGTAACTGGGGTAGCGGCCACGCTCGGCGGCAAGCTCGGTCGAAGCCCAGTAGGCGTAGTAGCAAACCGCCTCCATCGAGCGATCGGCAAAGGCCACCGCGGCATCGGACGCGTAGGGGGTGCGCAACTCGTACAGCACGTCTTGGAATCCCATGATGCCCAGACCCACCGGGCGGTGCCTCATGTTGGATTCACGCGCCTTCTTCACCGAGTAATAGTTGATCCCGATCACGTTATCGAGCATGCGCATCGCCGTGGTCACTGTGGCCTTCAACTTTGCGTGGTCGATCTCCTTGCCACCGTCCGGCGTATCCTTCAGGTGGTGAACCAGGTTCACCGAGCCGAGGTTACAAACGGCGATCTCGGTCTCGCTGGTGTTCAGCGTGATCTCGGTGCAAAGATTGCTCGAATGCACCACGCCCACGTGCTGCTGCGGTGAGCGTACGTTGCACGCGTCCTTGAACGCGATCCACGGATGGCCGGTCTCGAACAGCATGGTCAACATCTTGCGCCACAGGTCGGCAGCGCGCATTTTCTTGAACAGTTTGATCTCGCCGCGTGCCGCCATTTCTTCGTAGCGCGTATACGCTTGCTCGAAGGCTTTGCCGAACTTGTCGTGCAGGTCCGGGCAGGTCGACGGCGAAAACAGCGTCCAGTCACCGCCTTCCATCACTCGCCGCATGAACAAGTCGGGGAC
>JAOTTZ010000128.1 GCA_029864165.1 Burkholderiaceae bacterium | reverse complement strand
CCACCTCAAGGAACACGACCGCAAGAAGGCGACTCGAGAGGGCGCACCAGCGTAGGCAGTTGTACGCGCCTAAGATGCGTCGCATCGGCGTCCGCTAACCGGGCGCGCGGTAACCAATTCTGGCGGTCTGCAGCAAGGGTGACTGCCGAGGATTGATCACAGTGGCGCCACTTCAATCAAGCCCGCCACTTTACATCTTGCCCTGGGCGCAGCCGTGAACGAGCAGTTATCGCATTCCGTTGCGGGGTCAACGAAGCACTACCGCCGAAACTTTTTTGGTTGCGTTTGTTTGATTGCTAGCGCTACGCGGTTAGCCGACGAAACAGAGAAGCGCCTCCTCATGGCGCAGTCTTTAGAGACTGTGGCTCACGGCCCAGCCAAATTCAGAGAGGCCCATTCCAAAAGATGGGCGCGGTCAATCCTTTGCGTGTGGCGGTGGTTGACAACCCCTTTTTGTGGCAGTAGATTCCACTCAGCTGTATTTGTCCCTATTTGTTAGGGTTGGGGTTGGTTGGGAACGAACCGTCGATGGTCCCATTACGCTGACTTGACGTCACCCCTAGGAGCGTTGCTATGAACTGCCAAATTGTGCTCAAAGCCGCATTGCTCGTCTTACTCGCTGTTCCGAACGTTGCCATGCCGCAATCGAATACCGACATGCCAGTCAGTGCTGACCTGCATCGCAGTGTTGACGAGCCCGGCGAAATTGATTTGCTACCCAAAAAGCGCGGCAGACGCGACAAGCCCGACAGCGGCGACAAGCCCGGCAGAGGCGACAAGCGCGAGACGGCCCATCCGATCACCGGCGGTTATGTCATGACGCATGAGCATCCGACCTACGGTATGGCTTTCGGCGGCAATTATGCTTTTGCGGGCGCGCCGGGAAATTTTCGCAACGGCGTTATGGAGAAAGGCTATACCGCTGAATGTGGGGGCTGCAAAGTGCTCGGCAATTGTGACCACGGTGAGGTCAAAGGCAGTTTCACGGCATTTTCCGGTGCGTTGGGCTCCGACATGGGCGACCATTCCAGTCATATGGGGCCGGTGCACGACAGCAATTCCCACCTGCGCTACAGCACCGAATGGATCAAGGAGGCGTTCGATCCGTCGGAAGCGGAGTTCCAGGACACGCGCATGAAGATCATGGTCGCCTACGCCGTCGAAAACGAGGCGATGTGCGAGGCGCTCTATTACGCCAACAAGGGCAATGGTGGGCCAGGTGGCAACGGCTACCCCTGCTCCAAGGGTGACAGCATCGAGTCTTTAGAGCGGCAACTGGATTCGATCAAGGCCTGGGTGAAAGAAAACAGCAGCTGGATGGAGATTGCCTATTCGGCTGCCGACGCCCGACGCATTGTGAATGCCAACAAGCTCGCCATCGTGCTGGGTATCGAATCGGAATACTCCTTCGGCGCCGAGGATCGCACGTTCGATCCGGTAACTCGCCTTAACCGGTACTACGACCAGGGCGTCCGCACTTTCTATCTCGCCCACAAGATCAACAGCCGGCTTGCTGGTGCGGACATTTACTATCCGAAAGACACCGACGCCGGCAAAGCCATCCGCGCAACGCAAGCTATCTCTGGCTGCTTCTACTACGATGACAACGTGGGCCCATTCCCGCTAGTCAACGACTTGGGCCACAATTTTTGCGATAACAAGTGTGGCGACAACTATTTCAAGGGCAACAAACTCCTTGGTTTATCCGATAGTTGTTCGAGCAAGTTCAGTGAGATATCCGAAGCCAACATGCTTGACTACGTCAAGGCTCGGGGTGACGGTGTCTTTAACGGTTTCAGTATCTACCCATTGCCACCGGGCTTTACCGGCAAGGGCGGCAGCCGGATGGATAGCGGCGTGGAGCGCAACAACCTCGGGCTGTCTCATGATGGCGAGCGCGTTGTGCGCGAGGCCATGATCAAGGGCATGATCGTCAACATCGATCACGTCTCGAGCATAGCCCGAAAAGACATCAACGCAATCGCTACAGGGTCGTTTGGCGGTTATCCGTTGAACGCGCTCCACAACAATCCCAACAACATGCTGATCGGCGCTAAAGGGTCACTCGCCACACCCTTCCCGCATGAATATGATTTCGATGACAGCGAACTGAAGATGATTCGCGACACTGGCGGCTTCTTCGGGGTCCGTCTTGGCCCCGTGGACGCTTTGGACTACCCAAATTCGGGCGTCACTGAGGATTGTTCAAAAACCAGCACTGAATCCGCCAAGATACTCGCCTACCTATTGGATCGTCATCTCAATGTCGGCTACTCACTCGACTTTGCCACCGTGACGCAGGGCGTGCATTCCCGCTCTATGGCAGAGTGTGGCCTCAAACTCGGAACCGATCAGATTCACAAGTTCGGCTCCCAGGTCACCGAGGGGCTTTCGCACTTCGGGATGATGAAGAAGTGGCACAAAGAGCTACAGACGATTGGCCTCAAGGACCGGTATCTCAAACAACTTAAGAATGACGGCGTCGAAGCCTTCATCGCGATGTGGGAAAGGTCCGAGGCGAAGTCCACGGTCGGCGAACAGATCCCGCGGAAGCTTTTTGAGAACGACCTTGGCAAGGGCAAGACTTGCGCGGAGGACTCTGACTGTCCCAACGGCTGGTGCGACGCAGGCTTAGACCTGACGAAGAACAGTTGTAAGCCGCTGAAGAACGACAACGAAGCGTGCGCTGTGATTGGCGGCGGGCATCAATGCAAAGGGGGCCACTGCAGTTGGTCACGCTGCTACACCCCCAAGTCGGTAGACATGGGAGGGACCTGCTATGTCGACGGCGCCTGCAAAAATGGCAAGTGCAGCAGTATCGACGGGACGAAAGGCACGTGCGTGTGCAAGAGCGACGCTGACTGTACCGACGGGTGGTGCAACGCGGGCCTCGACTTGAAGAAGAACAGCTGCGAGCCGTTGAAGAACGACAACGAGAAGTGCGACATTGCCGGCGGTGGGCATCAATGCAAAGGGGGTCACTGCAGTTGGTCACGCTGCTACACCCCCAAGTCGGTAGACATGGGAGGGACCTGCTATGTCGACGATGCGTGCAAAAAAGGCAAGTGCAGCAGTATCGACGGGACGAAGGGCACGTGCGTGTGCAAGAACGACGCTGACTGTCCCGGCGGGTGGTGCGACGCGGGTTTTGACTTGAAACTCAATTCGTGCAACGCCAAACTCAAAGACGGTGCGTCCTGCGGCAAGGCGGGGTCTGTCGGCAACGACCATAAGTGCAAGTCCGGCAAGTGCTCAGGATTCCCGAACTACAAGTGCAAGTAACATCATTGCGACCCGCTGCAGGCTTTCGCTCCTCCTCGCCAACCTCATCCAACGACGGGGGCTGCCCAAGGAGCGCGGACCAGACTTTTTCAGTGCGGTCGTCAACGCAATAGGAGGCCATTTGATGAGGCAGTGGACGCAGTGGAGCCCGTTGCTTGTCGCTCTAGCCGTGTCATGCTTGTGGCGCCCAGCGGCCAGCGTGGCCGGACCCGCGGCCGAACCTATGCTGCGCATCGAGGCTGGCATGCACTCGGCCAAGCTGAACGCCATCGCGACCGACCGCGCTGGCCGCTACGCCGTTACTGCAAGCGATGACAAGACCGTTCGTGTCTGGGACGTGGCGAGTGGCGGTTTGATTCGGGTGCTACGTCCGCCGATCGGCGACGGCAACGAAGGCAAGCTCAGCGCAGTGGCGGTAACGTCTGACGGGGACACGGTGGCGACGGCGGCATGGGCCGATTCGGATTCGCTACAGCGCTGCCATGTCTACCTTTTCGACTTGAAGACTGGCCAACTCAAGCGGCGACTGCCGGACCTGCCCGGCGGCATTCACAGCCTTGCTTTCAGCGCCGATGGCCGCTGGTTGGCCGCCGCACTGGGTGGGCGTAATGGCCTGCGCGTATGGGACTGGCGAGCGAACAATGCTGCGCTGGCCGACAGCAAAGTCAAGCAAAAGACCTATGGCGTGAGCTGGGGCGTTAACAACCGGCTTGCAACGACCAGCGCTGACGGCCGCATTCGTCTATACCAGGTCCGCGCTGACAGGCTTATCGAGCTGGCCCAGGCCCAGGCTCCCGGAGGGCGGCAGCCTCAAGGCATTGCGTTTTCGCCCAACGGCAACGAGTTGGCGGTGGGGTACGCTAATTCCACGCGAGTAGACGTTCTCGACAGCAAACGTCTGACGCTCAAGTACCAACCTTCGAGCGCCGGAGCGAAGAATGGCAACCTGTCCAACGTCTCATGGAGCGCTGACGGTCGTGTGTTGTACGCCGGGGGACGGTGGAGTCATGGCGACCGGTTTCTCATCCGGCGCTGGTCGCGGTCTGGTCGCGGTAAGCCGATCGATGTACCCACAGCGGGTGAGCCCGTAATGCGACTCGCAGCCCTACCAGCAAGTGCGGGTGGTGGTGTACTGGTCGGTAGCAGCGAACCGGCTTGGGGGGTTCTAGACGCAGCAGGTTCATGGAGGCTCAAGCAGGCATCCCCTATCGGCAACTTCAACGGTGCCCACACCGAACTCAAGCTATCTGGTAACGGCCATGAGGTGCAGTTTGGGTTCGAGCGTTTGGGCAAGGCGCCGTATCGCTTCGCGTTGGCGAGCCGCCAGCTGCAGGCCGGTGCCGATGGCGCTTTGACGCCACCGCGTGCTACGGGCCAGCCCCACGCCGGCGCTGATGACGACATGACTCGGAGGCGTACCGAGCGTGCGCCCACTAACAAAAGGAGAACACGCGTCGTACGTCTAAATTCTGTCAGGAAGCCCAACAAACCGGTAGAAAAGCCGCAACTGCGACCGAGCGCCACTGGCATTACCGCCCTCGCCGACGATGGTGGTGTCGTAGTAGGCGCTAGGAAGTCGGTGAGCCGATTCGATGTTGACCGCAAGGAGCTTTGGCAACGCCCCGTACCCGGGGTCGTGTGGGGAGTCAACGTTCCCGCTGCTGGCAAGCTGGTTGTGGTGGCCTATGACGACGGGACCATCCGCTGGCACCGCCTGAGCGATGGTCAGGAGCTGCTGGCATTTTTCCCCCATGCCGACCGCAAGCGCTGGGTGCTGTGGACGCCAACGGGTTATTACGACGCATCACCGGGGGGCGAGGATCTGATCGGCTGGCACCTCAACCGCGGAGTGGATACAGAAGCAGACTTCTTTCCGGCGTCTCGATTGCGCAACCGCTTCTGGCGACCCGACGTCATCGATCTTGTGCTCGACACACTCGATGAAAGGCGGGCTGTCACTGCGGCAAACGCCGTGCGCGGCGTACCTGAGGAGGTCACCAGCGTTGCGCAAACGCTTCCGCCAGTGGTGGAGTTAGTTTCGCCGGCGGCGGTTGCCGCGAGCCAGCCCCAACTCACCCTGCGCTACCGTACGCGCAGCGCCGCCGATGCGCCAGTGACGGCCGTGCATGTGCGCGTCAACGGTCTGGTGCAGCCGGTTGCACGCAATCTGGAAGTTCGCGCCACGGACGACGTGCGCGAACTGACTCTGAGCGTGCCCCCGCAGGACAGCCAAGTGCAACTGTTTGCGGAGAACCGACACGGCGTTTCGACACCGGCGACCATGACGATAAAGTGGGCCGGCGCAGCGGCAGCCCGCGCCGCCGCGCTAACCACGGCTGATGCGACGGGCTTGCACATTCAACCAAAGCTGTACTTGCTAGCCATCGGTGTTGCTACCTACGAGCACCAAGACATCAACAAGCTCAGCTTTGCAGCCAAAGACGCACGCGATTTCGCGCAAGCGATGCAAGACCAACAGGGCAAGCTGTACAAAACCGTCGAGGTCAAGCTCGTCACCGAGGCCGACGCAACACGAGACAACATTGCCGATGCGCTGGATTGGCTGCAACGCCAAGTGACACAGCACGACGTAGGCATGCTGTTCCTGTCGGGCCACGGCTACAACGATCCAAGCATGGGTTACACCTACCTGCCGGTCAATGCCGACCCAGACAAGCTCAAGCGTACGGGCATAACAATGGCCGACATCAAGTCCACGCTCAACAGCATTCCCGGAAAAGCAGTTGCGTTTCTGGACACCTGCCACTCGGGCAATGTCTTTGGCCCGGGTCAAAAATCAGCCTTCAACGACATCAGCGGC
>JAOTTZ010000127.1 GCA_029864165.1 Burkholderiaceae bacterium | reverse complement strand
AAGGTCTCCGTGGGGGGAAGTAGGGGGGTCAAGGGTGCCCAGCATACCCAATGTCGAGAACGCCGGCAGAAAAGCCGGACGGTGCCGCGCATCGCGCCCCATGCCGGCCGGGTAGCGTCGTTGCGCAAGTGCGACTGCTTTCCGTGAATCGGTCACGCAGGCCGTCCCCATCGATGGGGCTTACCTACATTTCCCGCCCGTGATAGCCGATAACGTGTAAACCGTGAGTACGCTTGCCATTACCGCCGAGACAGATACCCAGCGACCCAATCAGTTTGCATTGCTGGCGCAGCGGCGGTTTGCGCCGATTTTCTGGACGCTATTTCTCGGCGCGGCTAACGACAATGTGTTCAAGTTTGCGCTCATGGCGCTGGTCATCTACCAGTTGCAAGCGGCTTGGCTGCCGCTGGCGTTCGCGGGCATGGCCATAGGCGCGCTGTTCATCCTGCCCTTCATGCTGTTCTCCGCTATCAGCGGGCAGCTCGCGGACAAGCTCGAAAAGTCGGCGTTGATCCGCTTCGTCAAGACGGTCGAGATTGCGATCATGGCCGTGGCTGCAGTCGGCTTTGCCGCGCAGAACACGCCATTGCTGTTGGTGTGCGTGCTCATGATGGGGTTGCACGCCGCGTTGATGAGCCCCCTCAAGTACGCTTACCTGCCGCAACACCTCAGCGAGCGCGAATTGACCGGCGGCAACGCTATGGTGGAGACGGGCACCTTCGTGGCGCTTTTGCTCGGTTACCTCGCCGCTGGTTTGCTGACGACGCTACCAGAGGGTGGGGTGCAGTACGCAGGTTGGGCGTGTGTGGGCCTGGCCTTGCTGGGGCGCGCGACGGCACAGTTTGTGCCAGCCTCGCCCGCCGCCGACCCGCAATTGCGCATCAACTGGAATCTGCCGGCTGAAACATGGCGCAATTTGAAGCTTGCACAGCAAGATGCCCCCGTCTTTCGCTCTTTGCTGGGCATTTCGTGGATGTGGTTTTTCGGTTCGGTGTTCTTGCTGCAGCTGCCGGCTTTCGCCACATCGGTGTTGCACGGCGACGAACGGGTGACCTTGTTGCTGCTGTTGATACTTGCAACCGGAATTGGTATCGGCGCACTGTTGTGCGAGGCGCTGTCTAGGCGGCATGTGGAGATCGGCCTGGTACCGCTGGGTGCTATAGGGATGAGCTTGTTCGCGATTGACCTGTACTTCGCTTCGCGCGGGCTGCCAGTAGTGCCGGCCATGGGCTGGCACGAGTTTGTCGTGCGCGCCGCGCATTGGCGCGTGCTGGCCGACCTCAGCTTGTTGTCGCTGTTCGCGGGTCTGTACAGCGTGCCCATGTACGCCCAAATTCAAATACGCTCACAGCGTAGCCACCGTGCTCGCATCGTCGCGGCCAACAATGTCATGAACGCGGTCTTCATCATCGGCGGCAGTGTCATCGCCGGCGCGTTGCTCGGTGCTGGTTTCGATGTGTCACAAGTGTTTCTGTTTGTTGGGCTTGCCAACGCGTTGGTGGCGTTCGCCATCTTCATGTTGGTGCCCGAGTATCTGTTGCGTTTCACCGCCTTTTTGGTCACGCACTGCGTCTACCGCTTCCGTGTCCATGGCGACGAGCACATTCCGATCAAAGGCGCCGCCATCCTCGTGTGCAACCATGTCAGCTTTGCCGATGCGGTCTTGCTGATGGCAGCCAGCCCAAGGCCCATTCGCTTCATCATGGACCATCGCATCTTCCGCCTGCCCGTGCTGGGCGCGCTGTTCCGCTTGGCCAAGGCGATTCCCGTCGCGCCTCGCGAGCAAGCGCCAGAAACTTACGAACGCGCCTTCGAAGCGGCGCGCCACGTACTGGACCAAGGCGGGTTGCTGTGCATCTTTCCGGAGGGTCGAATCACGCGCACTGGTGAGTTGAACCTGTTCAAGGGCGGCATCATGAAGATCTTGCAGACGCACCCGGTGCCCGTTGTGCCCTTGGCGTTGCACAACCTTTGGGGTTCCTACTTCTCGCGCGCGAAAGGTCGCGGCTTGTTGCGTCGAGGGGTGTGGCGCCATGTCCGTTTGGTGGCAGCTAGTCCGATGCAACCGTCGGCGGTTACGCCGGAGCGGCTTCGGTATACGGTGCAGAATCTGTTATCTTCGTGAGGCGGTCGAGGGTCGGGTACTCGCAAAGCAGATGTAACCATCGGTGTCTGGGATGCGCCGTGCCGCTGATGCCGCGCAGACAATAAATATATAGCCGTCCACTGGAGACTTGAATGAGCGTTCCGAAAAGCCGGGCGGCCCCGGTGCGCATTGCGCCATTTGCGGTGTTCATGTTGGTGCTGGCGGTGCGGGGTGCACTGCCCGACGGCAATGCCCTCGGCCTGGATCAACGATGGATCTACTTGTTGGCCGTGCTGCTGGTTGGTGGTTTGTTGTGCTGGTTCTGGCGTGAGTATGGCGAGCTTGCGCTGACAAGCCTGCCGACTTTGTCGGAGGTGGTACTGGCAGCGGTCGTTGGCTTGGCGGTGTTTTGGCTGTGGGCCGTGCTGGACGCGCCGTGGATGCAGCTCGAGCCGCCGAGCGCGAGCTTTGTGCCGGTTGACGCAAACGGCCGGTTGCAGTGGTTGCTCATCATCATTCGCTGGGTGGGTGCGGCCTTGGTCGTCCCGGTGATGGAAGAGCTATTTTGGCGCTCGTTTCTCATGCGCTGGCTAGAAAACCGTCATTTTCAGTCGGTCGATCCGCGCCGCGTCGGCTTGCGCGCCGTTGTGCTGTCGACGGTGATCTTCACGCTGGCCCACACGCTGTGGCTGGCCGCGAGTTTGGCCGGCTTGGCCTACGCCTGGTTGTACCTGCGCACCGGCAAGCTGTGGGTGTCCGTGATCGCGCACGCAGTGACCAACGGCGTGCTGGGTGTGTGGGTAGTGACGAACAAGGCGTGGGCGTTCTGGTAAACGTCGGTAAACCGCATTGCTGTGTTTGGTTGCTTTGCCGCAAGGGGTATCGGCGGGTCACGGTGTTTTCGACCACTGCGGTGGCGCTGGCCTAATGCCCGTCCAATGGTGGTAACCGCTATATCTCACCGTGCTCGTTGACCCGTTCTCTGCCGCTGCTCAGCAATGAAACCGACGCTCGAGCCTGTTTCCAAACTGCCCGCTGGTTGCGAAGTGCTTGTGATTGGCGCTGGCCCGGCCGGCAGTGCTTGCGCGCGCACGCTCGCTCAAGCTGGGGTCAACGTGGTGCTTGCGGATCAATACGCCTTCCCGCGCGACAAAGTTTGTGGCGATGGGCTGATTCCAGACGCCCACGCCGCCCTGGCCCGGTTGGGCGTGCTGGACCAAGTGATGGCGCAAGCCCAGGCCGTGAGCCACGTCGGCTGTGTCGGCCCGAGCGGCGGGCGCATCGAAGTGCCCGGAACACTGGCGGTGCTTCAGCGCAGAACACTGGACGATATCTTGTGCAAGGCGGCGGTGAGCGCAGGTGCGCGCCTGCTGCCACCGGCGCGGTTCGACAGTCCGCTGGAGAGCGCCGGCGCCGTGACCGGCGCACGTTTGAAGGTGGGCGATGTCGGCCATGAACTGCATGCGCAGTGGTTGGTGCTCGCCACCGGCGCCGTACCTCAGGCTCTGATCGCGGCTGGCATGTGCGAGCGCCGCACGCCCAGCGGTATTGCGTTGCGCGGCTATGTCAAGAACGATGCCATGACCGCGCGCATCAAGACGCTCGATGTGGTTTGGCACCGCCGGCTCAAGCCCGGCTACGGTTGGATCTTCCCGTGCCGCGACGGCGTGTTCAACATCGGCGTCGGTATCGCGCACAGCCACAACACGCTCAAAGACGGGCGCCTGGGAATGAAGGACGTGAACCTGCGCGAGGTATTTGCCGCCTTCACGGAGGTGTATGCCCCCGCGCGCGAGCTGATGGCCGGTGGCCAATGGCTGGGTGAGCTCAAAGGTGCACCACTGCGCTGCACGCTCGAAGGCGCTCGCTTTTCTCGCCCCGGCTTGCTCGTCACAGGCGAGGCCGCGGGCGCCACTTACTCGTTCAGCGGCGAAGGCATAGGCAAGGCCTTGGAGACAGGCATCCACGCCGCGCAAGCAATCCTTGAAGGCCGCGCCCAGCAGCGCAGCGACGCTGCGGTTCGCGCAGACTACGAAGCGCGGCTGCGGGCGCTCAAGCCACGCTTTGACCTGTATGAAAAGGCCAATCGCGTCAACTTGTACCCCTGGTTGGCCGACTTGGTGATCTGGCGTGCAAGAAAGAGCGCGCGCCTGCTGCAACGCATGAGCGGCGTGCTTTGTGAGACCAGCAACCCCGGTAACTTGCTCAGCATCAAGGGCTTTCGGCGCTTGTTTTTGGAGTGATGACCAAGCCATTGACTAGCGCACACATGGTTCAAAGTCAAGGCTTGACCCTGGCCTTTCAGTGCAGCGCCTACATGGCCTGAGAACATGTTGAATCGATGGGAAACGCACGCAGGCAAAGAGCTGTGGCCTGCATCGGTCAAAGCAAGGCAAAGTCTGCGGGTGTGGAAATTTCAGGGCACGCATTGACAAAGGCTTGACGGTCAGGTCTCTATATTTGGTTGCTTCTTGTGCCTCTTGCAGTCGAGTGAGCCTGCTCACCCTCGACATCGACAAACCACGGTGCGTCGCCGATGTGGCGACCATCTTGTTTGCATTGAAGTTCCCGCTTTTGGTGCGGTGTTTTCGACATGAATTTTTCGTGTACGCACTCAGCCGGCGCGTTCCAGTACCAGAAGCAGGTTGTTGGCCGGCATAGATACGCGCTCGTGCAAGCTCAGGCCGGCTGTTTGCGCCTCTTGCGTCACGTGCGCCAAGCGCCGCAGCCCCCAGTCGGCGTTGCGCGTACGCAGGTCAGCATCGAAGGCGAGGTTGCTCGGCGCGGTAGGTTCATCGTCCACCAGGTAGGGGCCATACAGCACCAAAAGGCCTTGCGGCGCAAGATGGCGCACGGCGCCCTGCATCAGCGCGACGCAAGTTTCCCAGGGGGCTATGTGCAGCAAGTTGGCACAAAAGATCGCGTCCGCCTGCGTGGGCACGCCGGGCCATGGCACGGTGCGCACGTCGAGCTGCAGCGGCGGCATCACATTGGCGATGGCATAGCACTGCGCGCTGATCGACGCGAGGGCGCTCGGCTCAGCATCCGTTGGCTGCCAGCGCCAGCCTGGCAGACCGCTGGCGAAGTGCGCGGCGTGCTGGCCCGTGCCGCTGGCGATCTCTAGCGCAAGCCCCTGCGGCGGCAACACCCGCCGCAGCTGGGCCAGAATCGGGCCCCGGTTGCGTTCGGCGGCGGGGCTGTGTTGAATCGGGTCGGTGTTCACAACGCGCATTTACATCACGCGCAGCAGGCGCGCAGCCTCTTCCGCGCGGGCGTCGTCGATCTCGCGCATCACGCCGTCTATATCCACCGCGCCGCGCTTGGGTTCGAAACGGCCGGTGAGTACCACCTCGGGGTCCAACACACTGTGTCGAAACAGGTCCCAGATCTCGGGCCCAAACTGGGTGGTCAGCAGCTCCGGCGCGAAACGGCCGAAGAAGCCGCTCAGGTTGGCGACATCGCGCAGCAACATGCGCTGGGCGTGGTTGTTACCGGCAGCGTCCACCGCCTGGGGCAGGTCGATGATCACCGGGCCGTCCGCGCCGAGCAGAACGTTGAATTCCGACAAATCCCCATGTATGACCCCCGCGCACAGCATGCGCACCACTTCGGTCAGCAACGTCTTGTGGTGAGCGCGCGCCGCCTCTGGCGTGAACACCACGTCGTTCAGGCGTGGGGCCGCGTCGCCATGCTCGTCGGCCACCAGCTCCATCAGCAGCACGCCGTCATGGAAGTTGTACGGTGTGGGAACGCGCACTCCGGCGGCTGCAAGGCGGTACAGGGCATCGACCTCGGCGCTCTGCCACGCTGCTTCTTGCGCCTGGCGGCCGAAGTGCGTGCCCTTGGCCATGGCGCGGGCCTGGCGGGTGTTCTTCACCTTGCGGTTCTCGGTGTAGTCAACAGCTTGGCGGAAGCTGCGCTGCGTGGCCTCTTTGTAGACCTTTGCGCAGCGCGTCTCGTCGCCGCAGCGCACCACGTAGACCATGGCCTCTTTGCCGCTCATCAACTGGCGCACTACGGTGTCGATCAGCCCTTCTTCGATCA